>JBJKSV010000288.1:0-2542 GCA_046703605.1 Limisphaerales bacterium | reverse complement strand
CGCTCCCCACAGGCCGGCCCCCCCCCTACCCGGGGTGTGAAACATGCGGGCTAGAGCTTCCGCCCCTATCCGCATAATCCGCGCAAGAACTGCGCGGGCCGAACGAACTCGATGCCGAAGGGCTTGCCCAGGACGAGCAGGTCGTGGTCGTAGGTCACGATGTATTGGGCGGTTGCCCCAAGCGCCGCGGAGTGATAAGGGTCGTCTTCCGGATCTCGGGATCGCTGTTTTCCAAGTGGAGAGGGAGCGACGAGACGAACCCGGCTGAGATACCAAGTGAGCCTGCCGGCCGCGTTGTGTTTGGGCCGCTTCTCCCGGATGAGCCGAAACGTCACCTCCTTGGTCTCGGCGATCGTCTGATCGGTCCCGAAGGCAAACGCCTGCCGTCTGGCCAATTTGACCAGGCAAAGATATGCCTCGCCGTCCCAGCAGACGCCAGAAGCCACCACATTGGCGTCAAGGATGACTCGCACGCGCGAGGTCCTTTCTGACCCGCTTCTGCAGTGCCAGGACCTCCTCCACCTCCTCTGCGGAAGGGCCCGCCGCCGCGCCACCGCGAGTGGATTCCAGAAAACGCAAATCGGCGTCGATCTCCGCGTGCATCTTTTCGCGAACCAGGCTGCGGAAGTATTCGCTGACGTTGCCGTACTCCCGTTCGCACTGGGCCCGCACGAAAGACGCCATCGGAGCCGGAAGGCTGATGTTCAATGTTGCCATCTTCATTATACGAACGCTACCAGCCCCCCATCTATTGTCAATGATTGGCGCTTCTCAACGACCGCTTTCATCGCTGCCGCGCTTTGACATCGGGCGAAACCTGACTGCCTCAGGCCTTCAGAGAATCACCAGGTTGTCCCTGTGACTAATCTCCACCCGCCTAAGCTGCCGGGCTCGGACTTGTCCGGCGTCGAACCCAGCAATGCCTCGGGCGAACTCCATCCCGTCCAGGTCGCAGATCCGAACCACTTCGCCCGCCTCAAACTCCCCTTCACAGCGCGCCACCCCTGGGGGAAGCAGGCTGCGGCCATTCTCGCGCAGGGCCTTGCGCGCCCCGGCATCCACATACAACGCCCCTTTGGGATGATGAAAGAAGGCGATCCAGCGTTTTCGTCCCCGGAGCCGCGTCGGATGAGGGACGAACAACGTCCCCTCGTCCTGACCCGCGATGACTCGCGCCAGGACCTGCTTTTTCCGTCCTGAGGCAATGACGAGCGGAATGCCCGAGCGAACGGCGATCTTGGCCGCTTGGATCTTGGACTGCATCCCCCCGACGGCAGTCGGACTCGTGGTGCCTCCGGCAAGCCTTTCCAGCGCTGGATCGATTCGTTCGATGGTCGGGATCGTCCTCGGATTGGCCTTGCCGAAATTCTCGATGACCCCATCGACACTCGTCAGGATGACCAGCAGGTCCGCCGGGAGCAGGGACGCCACCAGGGCCGAGAGGCGGTCGTTGTCGCCGAATTTGAGCTCGGTAAAGGAAACCACATCGTACTCATTGATGATGGGGACAATGCCGTGGCGCAAAAGCGTGATCAGGCTGTTGCGCGCGTTAAGGTGACGCTCGTGGTGTTCGAGGTCTTCATGCGTCAGAAGCAATTGGGCAACCGACAGACCGTGCGCGCTGAACAGCTTCTCGTAGGCCGCCATCAACCGCGATTGGCCCACCGCGGCACAGGCCTGCATCTCCGCCAGGTCGGAAGGCCGCTTCTCGTACCCGAGCACCCCCATCCCCGCGCCCACCGCCCCGGAGCTTACCAGGACGATCTCTTTGCCGGACCTGCGCTGCTCCGAAATCTGGGCCACTAATTGCTCCATTTGCGCCTGATCGGTGCGCCGTCGGCGGTCGGTGAGGACGCCGGTTCCCAGCTTGACTACGATTCGCGCGATATCTTTGAGCAACTCCCGTCGCATCTCACAAATAATAGCGCATTAGTGACCTGACTGCATGTTTGGCAACGTTCCAATCTCGTGTGTCTCGATTCAGGGCGGAAGGACGCGGAAGAATGCCACCGGCTGGTTGGTAGTCTCGAGCGGCCACGCTGCCGGGCCGGCGGTTGGAGGCTGAAAACCGACGCGACTCCAAGTTTCAAGGTCGAGACTCCTCAGGATAATGCAACCGGCCGGAGCCTCCAACCTCAGCCTGGGGGCGCGTTCGGCTGGGACCAGACAATGTGAATCTCTGGCGAAGCCGAACGTTGGATGCAGGCGGATTGCCGCGGGTTCTGCCGGTACATGGGCCAAGCGGAAGCCGAAGGGCCGGAAACGACCCTCAACGCCAGGAGGCCATCCGTGACGGGCGCATATAAGGTGCCGTCGTAATCGAGCACGGGCGGACCGAAGGCCTGGTTGTTGGCGGAAGGCATTTCCCACAGGACTTGACCGTCTTGCGCCCTGAGCGCAAAGAGCGTTGTCCCAGCCGTGGCGAACAGCACACCATCCGCCGAGAGGGCCAGAAATGCCGGGTTGGTCTGGCCGGTTGCAAAGGACCAGAGCGTCGAACCGTCCGCGGCTATCGCTCCCACGCGCTTGGCGTGAGTTGGGC
>JBJKSV010000287.1:0-2605 GCA_046703605.1 Limisphaerales bacterium | reverse complement strand
TTTCTGCGCAAGGTCAGATTGTACCCGCGAACTTTAATCTCCACCGGGTCGCCCAGGGGCGCAAAGCGAACCAACTCGACGGGTGTGCCTACTAGCAATCCCATTTCCATCAATCGCGGGCGGTTGGCGGGCGGCAGCTTGATTTCGGCAACCGTGGCGCTGGTTCCCAGCGGGAGTGCGGTTAAGGGTTGAAGGACGGGCGGCATCGGGTGTGCTTTGCTTTATGCGGCCAATTGCGCAACCCCAACCGGTTCCACAAGGATGGACTCCGCCAGCTTTCCGCTAATGCCCAGCCGGGCGTTGCTAACCTGGCAGATCAAATTGGAATTCCGGGCCAAGTGCCGGATTTGTTGTTCCTCGCAAAAGCCCAACTCCCGCAGGCGGTCCATAACCTCCGGCGCAGCGCACAGGCGCTTGATGCATACCACGGCGCCGGCGCGGATCCGGCTCAGAGGACACACGTCCGGCCCGGCGCAACGGCCCTCCAGGATCGAGTAGGAATGCATCGGTAATTGTTTCACCCGTCACAAAATAGAGTAACCGAAGATCCGTTGCAACAGGGAAGTGGACGAACGGCGCCACTCGATTAGACTCCATGCATGATTCGGAATGTCATTTTTGATTGGTCCGGGACGCTGGTGGACGATCTGCCGGCGGTTTGGGACGCCACCAATTACGTCCTGGTCCAATCCGAGCGCTCGGAAATGACTTTGGAAGAATTTCGCGCCGAGTTTTGCCTGCCGTTCACCATTTTTTATGACAAGCACACGCCGCACATCGCCCTGCCTCAATTGGAGGAGTGGTTTCATTCGCGGTTCCGCCAAGTGCAGGATTTGGTTTGCGAGCTGCCTCACTCGCGGGAATTCCTCGAGTTTTGCCGTGGGCGCGGCCTGCGCACGTTTCTATTGAGCACGATCGCCCCGGAGCATTTCGCGGTGCAGGAGCGCATGACCGGATTCGGCCAGTACCTGGAGCGGCCCTATTTGGGTGTGCGGGACAAGCGGAAGAGGATCCACGAGATTCTTAAGGAAAACAGCCTCGTGCCTGGGGAGACGATGTTTGTCGGTGACATGCAGCACGACATCGAGACGGCGCGGCACGGCGGCATCCACTCCTGCGCGGTGCTCACCGGCTACAACACCCTGGAACAGTTGCGCGCGGCCAAGCCCGATGTCGTGGTCGAGCATCTCGGAGAACTGCGCAAGCTTCTCGAAGAGAACGAGCTGGAGCTGAAGCCGCCTTCTCCCCGGACCGATTCGTACCCCATTGTCACGGTTGGCGCGCTGGTGTTCGACTCGGCCGGCCAGATGCTGATGCTCCGGACGCACAAATGGTCGGATTTGTGGGGCATCCCAGGTGGCAAGATCAAATGGGGCGAGCCCGCGCTAGAGGCCTTGCGCCGCGAGATTAAGGAGGAGACCAACCTCGATATCACCGAAATCCAATTCGTGCTCGTTCAGGACTGCATCCGCTCCAAGGAATTTTACAAGGATGCGCATTTTGTCCTGCTGAACTACACCTGCCGCTGCGTGGGCGAGCCGGACGTGGTGCTCAATGAAGAGGCGCGAGAGTTCCGCTGGGTCACCCTGGAGCAGGCGCGCGCCCTGCCGCTCAACCAGCCAACTCAGACGCTGCTCTCGGCCGTGGATGCGGGACCGGCCGTTGAATCTGCTGCCGACGCTCGAAATCGCTGCCCTCCCCGGCCTTCGGCATCGAAAGGAGGGAGTTTTTGAATGAGCATCTCGCTAGCGGGGGACTAGGCGATAGAACATTTGTTTGGCCGAGGCGGAATTGGTCACGCTGTTCTGGCCTTTGACAGGAGTGGGTGCGGGCGAAACGGCGCTCCAGACCGCCGATGGAATCAGGTTCGTAGCGGACTGCAGCGTGAAGCCGGTGGCGTTGGTCGGCCATGTCAAGACTACGTTGGCGCCAGAGCGGAGGATGGCCAACTGCGGCGCGCCGGGCGTGACGATCCACGGCGCGGTTGGAAGACCGGCAAAAGTGGCGCCCCATCCAGCGGTCCCCGCCAAGTAATAGGCGGTTGCATGGTCCCCACGCAACGTATCGAAGCCTGCGGTGGGAGCGTTGCCCTCGAAGTACACGCCGGTCAACTTGAAGCAGCTTTGAAAGGCCGCATTTGCGATATTTGTGACGCTGTTGGGGATGGTCACGCTGGTCAAGGCCGTGAGATGAAACGCGCTATCCCCGATGCTGGTGACGCTGCTGGGGATGGAGACGCTGGTCAGGCTCGTGCAGTCGTTGAAAGCGTTATCCCCGATACTGATGACGCCGTTGGGGATGGAGACACCGGTCAGGCTGGTGCAGCCCTCAAACGCTCGAGCACCCATGTTGGTGATGCTGTCGGGGATGGTCAGCGTGGCAAGGGTGGCGCAATACGCGAACGCCGAATCACCGATGCTGCCGATATTGTTGCCCATGGTCACGCCTGTAAGACGGAAGCAGTCCTCAAAGGCGTAATCCCCCAAGATGGTGACGCTGTTGGGGATAGTGACACTGGCCAGAGTGGCGCAGCCATAAAAAGCCCGATTCGCGATGTCGGTGACGCTGTTGGGGACCGCATACGTGGTTGCGGCGTTGCCCACTG
>JBJKSV010000286.1:0-8947 GCA_046703605.1 Limisphaerales bacterium | reverse complement strand
GATTTCAACCGTGTTTGGGTACGGCAGGTCGTCACTGGAGAAGAAGGCCCGCACATGTGCCCCGCCGGAGTGGCCGATTCGGACGACCCCCGCCGGTGCCAGCTTGTTCTCCCCATGCGGATTTCTGGCCTTGATGACGAAGTCCTTCGGCAGCCGGGGCCACGGACACACCACCTCGATGAAGTCTGAGTCTCGTGCGTCATGCACCAAGCCAACATCGATCGGCGACGACTGCGCATTGGTGGCGAGGTTCACGCCGCGCATGAAGACCTTGAGCGGGAACAAGGGCTGCGGAGTGTCCGGGGCATCGGAGCGCGCCGTCTGGCCCACGGCATGCGCCGAGAGCATACCCAGGGCGAGTGCCGCACCCACAAGCCGCGCCATCCGCGGAAACTCACATGATCTGACCCCAGCGAGCACTTGCACTGCTCTCTGTCCGCATGTAGCGGCAATTGTAACCGCCAGACGACCCTTCGCCATACGGGCACAATAGGCTTTCGAGCCGTACCGGTCAACCGCGAGGAGCACTCGATCCTGTCGCCATTGCGGGTGTTCGGCTGAGCGCGTGTCCTATCTCGGCTGCTTGCGGCCGGCATCCCGGGCCAGAGCAGTTCGTAACAGTCGCTGTTCGCGGCAGCCCTCCAATGCGGCCTTTAGGATCAGGTTGGGGCCAATCGCTTCCGGCGTGCCGCCAAATTGCTCGGCGGTATTTTCAGGAATATTGAGCGAAACGACCCTGCCCAACTCAGACCACAGGAGCCGACAGGTGCGCAATCAAGGTTGCGGTGCCTCCCGCCCCGTCAGTCCTGCCAACCTCCGCCCAGGGATTTATAGAGGGCGACCAGGTCCGTAGAGACCGACTCGTCAGATTGGGCCAGGGAATCCTGGGCGGCGAGGACGCTGCGTTGGGCCTCGAGAACGGTGAGAAAGTCCACCAGGCCATTCTTGTATTGGTCTTGGGGGATGTCCAGGGCCCGGCGGCTTTGGTGGAGGGCCTCGGTAAGAGAGGTGCGCCGGGCCTGCTGGGTGGCATAAATCGCCAACGCATCCTCCACCTCCTGAAGGGCGGCCAGAATCGTGTTGCGGTAAGCAAGCACGGCGGCCTGCTGATTGGCTCTTTGGAGGGCAACGTTGGAGCGGATGCGTCCGGCGCTGAAGATGGGCCAGGTGACCGTGGGACTGAACAGGAAATAGCGGCTATCCCATTCGAACAGGTTGTCCAAATGAGAGGAATCCAGGCCCATGCTGCCGGTGATCGTGAACTTGGGAAAGAGATCAGCCTTGGCGGCGCCGATGCGGGCGGTAGCGGCGGCGATTTGGCGTTCGGCAGCCCGGATGTCAGGCCGGCGCTGGAGCAGTTGGGAGGGCAGTCCAACGGGGACGCGAGGCGGGAGGGGGGGCAGGGGTTTGCTCTCGCTCAGTTCCTTGCTCAGGGCTTCGGGTTGTCTGGCCAGCAGGGTAGAGAGGGCATGGATCAGCTCTCGGACTTGCGCTTCCAGCGGTGGGATGGTCGAGGTGGTCGTGGCGACTTGCGCGGCCGCCCGCGTGGTGTCAAGGTCGCTGACGAGTCCCGCCTTGTACATGGACTGAGTCAGTTCCAGGATTTGCTTTTGCGCATCGAGGTTTTGCCTTGCCACGGTCAACCGCTCCTGGGTTCCGCGCAATTCCATATAATCGCGCGCCACCTCGGCCAGAAGCGTCACCAAGACGTCGCGCCGATTCTCAACCGCCGCCTGCACCTCGGCGGTGGCGGCCTGGATGCGGCGGCGCGTGCCCCCGAAGATGTCCAGTTCCCAAGTGGAATCGAAACCGGCCTGGAACAGGTCAGTGGTCACGCCTGGCAACCCACCGCCGCCAAGGACGCTGAGCGGCGTACCGGCGCCGCCCCCCGCTCCGCCGGTCTCAGCGGCGCTGGTGGTCGGAGGGATACCAGCAAGGGAGTCCAGGGAGCGAGCCTTGGGCGCCGCGGAAGTAGAACTGGCGGAGCCGGTGCTTCCCGAACTGCCCCCGCCAAGGGGCAGCTCAACGTTCCGGCTCCCCAATGAGCGGTTGTAGCCAAGATTGGCGCCGATTTGGGGAAACAGGCCCGAAGTGGCCATGCCGCGCACTGCGCGCGCCTGTCGGACCCTCAACTCGGCTATCTGCATAACGTAGTTCTTCTTGACCGCCTCGGCGATCAGACGGTCGAGCTCGGGGTCGTCAAAGGTGTGCCACCATTGGGCGACGGGCGGTGTTTGCTCGACGGCATGGCTGGCCTGCGCCGTTGGCTCCGTGCTGGTCGTTTTGCCCAGCTCACCGAAATGAGATTCAACCTGAGTCTTGGGCGGTCTATAGTTCGGGCCAACCATGCATCCGGAGAGACAGGCTCCCAAGACGATGGCGGCCATCGATGTGAGAATGGATAGGTTCCTCTTCATCTTCCGTCGGAATCCACCAAGGAGATGCCCTCTAAACACGAAAAACTCAACTTAAATCCGTTCCTCTGGCCGGAACTTAGACCTCGGTTCAGAAGCAAGCCGAGATGGGTCACGAATCTCAGATTTCAAAGTTGAGATTTCATGGCGCGAAATTACCAGGCTATCGCCGCTCCGCTGGCGCTAGGGCGGGAGCATCCAGGTCCAGCCGGTAAAGCATTTGGTTATAGTCGTAGCGAGGCGTGGGGCAGTGGCCATCACTGAACGTGATGGAGTAGGTGCCTTCGAAAAACAGGACCGGCGAACCGGGAGGGGTAAACTCCGGGTGCAGCTCGGGATTATAGAAGGTATAGTGCTGATGGCTGAGGACCTTCACGGCGGGACCCCACGGACCCGCCGGCGAATCCCCCTCGGCGTACCAGACCTCGCCGAAGGCCGAGGGCTTCCCATACTTCTCCATGAACACTGTCACCCAGCGTTTCCGCCACGGGTTCCAGGCGATGGAACCGCTGTGCGGCCTGACCATCGCGTGGCTTCCGCCGGTCTGGAGAGTGGCTTGCGGACTGAGTACCTGCCAGGAATTCGTGTCCTGCCAGGCCTCGAAGCGAGCCGGGCAGCGCAGAGCCGGGAAAGGGTTGCCAAAAAGAACCCAGCGGTTCCCGTTAGTGTCCGTCCAGAAGACGGAATGGCCGTCCGGCATTGGCGGGGCCTTGGGATGCGCATCGGTTTTGTTCCAGAGGACATGAAATCTCTCGAACATGCTTTCCTTATCATTCCAGACCACCAGACCGCACTGGTAGGCCTCCATGGGCGGCTTGATTTTTACATAAGAGCCAACCAAATGAGTTTTGCCGGATTTATCAGGCAAGGTGACCAATGCGCTCAGCCAGGTAGGACCGCTCCCGGGCACGTTGGAGACGCCTCGAGGATGGCTCTGGGGGTCGGTGAAATAGTCGAAATGCACGCGGAGCGGGGGATTCAATGAATGCAGCGGTTGGAGGGTGGTTGTAGCGCATGTCGCATTGAAAATTCCCAGCGGATACCGCGCCAATGTCGTGTCACCCCACACCCAGAACAGCCTGCCCTTGTACACGGCATTCTGGACGCTGTCGCATCCAAGCACGCCCGATTCTCCCCAATCCCGATCTAAACCGAGCTTCTGGCTTTCCGCGAAAAGGCCCCCGCCGGTCAAGCGCCCCATCCGCCTCGCGATAATCTTCCGCCGCACCTCCACCGTGAGCGTTTTGCCCGGCTCCGGTTTCAGCCTCACGCCCCGGTAGCCAAACCCGTCCTTGGGAACATCATATCCCTGGCCGATGACGTCGAACCACGTCTCGCGCCCCATCAGTTCGGGGAGATCGAAGGCAATGCGCCCTGCGTTGTCCGAGACCAGCCGCACATTGTGGGTAGTCCGTAGTTCCACCAGTGGAACGGGCCACCCCGTGTCCTTTTCGACAATCTGGATGCAACAGGGCAACTCCGGGTTGCCTGGAAAGCCCCGTGAACCCAGTCCTGACCCGGCGGCAGCATCCCCCACCTGCGCGAGCACTCCGGTGGCGCTTAAACCGATACAAAGGCACAGGAACGCTGACGCGCCAAAAGCCGACGTGCAACTCCGGAACGCGCTTTTCATATATCCGCGTGATATTGCGGCTTCGGCTGCCGCTTGCCAAGCGAATCACGAGGACTTCTCGATTTCTTGCCGGCGCCCTTCCGTGCGCATCCCTCTTCCTTTCCCCTGGGCTTAAAGCAGCGTCTGGGTGTGCTGTGAATAACCGGTGAATAACTTTATATGGACATGCGTTCAGTCATCGGACATGCTGTGTCCAATGCTGGGCAGTGCTGCGCTCCAGGGCGCCTGCTCTCCCAGTTCAACCTTAAGAACCGGAGAATACCTATGGCTATCATGCGATTCAGACGTTTCACCAAACCCAACCTCCTGCGCGCCGTCCAGCGGACCTTGCTGGAGACCTTTCTGAGCCGATTCCACGACGATCTGGCCGCGGACGGCTTGGAGCCGCCGGACACCGCCCTGCCGGACGGCGACTACTACGATGCGCTCGTCAATCTGCTCCTGGCGCCCGAATCGTTGCCAGGCGCGCTCAATGAGGCGCTCTTCGCGATTGACGAAATGGCGACGCCCGAGGGTCAGGAACGGTTGGAAAAGGCCGTGACGGAAAACGGGCTGCAAGTGAACTGGGCCGCGAACTCCTCGCGCGAAGAAATTGCCTTGCAGGTCTGGCTGGCGGCGCCCGAGTTGCTGACCGCCGCGCACAACCAGCAACGGATGCAGCGCCTGGCCCGATTCGAGTACTTCGGCGCGGGCATGCCCCTCGCCAAGAGGTTTCCCTTTGTCCCGCCTGCTGCTGCCGCCCTCCACAGCCTCTGCTTGACTCTCGACGCCTGGTTCGCCCGGCATCACCGTGGACGCGAAACGGCCGCCGTGGAGATGTATCCCATCGATGGCGAATACTGGTTCCTGGTGCAGCATGGGGACACTTACGTGCGCGCGCCCGCGATTGAGGAACGAAAGCGCAAGGGCGTGCTTCATTTCCGTCCGGAGAGAGACGATGTGGTAGTCTATTCGCCGGAACAGGATGAGATCCGCATCAACGCCCGCACTCGGGGCGAGCGCGACCTCTACCGCGAGGCCTTTGGCCTGATGCTCCGGGGCAGCCAGGACTACTTCTCCGAGCGGCGGACCTACACGCTGGAACCACTGCGACTGGATGGGGCCGGCGCTTTGGCCGTCGAGGGCATCGATGCCATCTGCAAGATCACCCTGCGCGAAATTGAGGTTGTCTCCGACAATGCGGCCAACGAGTTCATTGTGGAAGGCGCCAACGATCTCTTTGACACCTCAGCCTCGGTGCGGCCCATTCCTCGAGGCGGGCGGCTGACACGCGCCCAGTTCGATTTCCACTTTGCCGATTCGGACCGGCCTCGCGCCGTGCAAATCCGTCTCCCCAATGTCCTCAAGCTCGGGCGCCATTGCGATGTCCGGGCGGTGCATCGCTGGGCCTGCCAGTGCGGCTTCCGAGTGGGCCATGAGGGAGGCGGCGCCACGGAGATCTAGATCTGGGGCGGCTGCCCGTGAGCAGTTCGCGCTCTACTCAATGGAGGAGCAGGATGATCCTGCTCCTTACGCCTTGGCCAATGCCTCATCCCAGTTGAACTGCCGTCCATCCTGCATCACCGCCACACCCAATCCTGCGGCCTTGTGGACCAACAGATCGGAAACCTCTTCCCCCGCGGCCACGGCCAAGGTTTTCCAGCCCTTTTTCCGCAAGAGCCCCGCACGCCGCGCCGCTCGTTCGATGTCCGAACTATCCAGGGTCACCGACAATTCCACCACCGCGAAGACCTCCTGGCGCGCTCCGGCCACGATGGCACGGCCTTTCAATATCACATCGGCCCGGAGCACCTCATCAAATTCCTCTTCCGTCAGCACCCCTTCCAGATCGTCGGCCAAATCGCCCACAGAAATCACCCTCGTCCCTCTCATTACACGGCCCAGATACGCTGAGGCCTTTTCGCGGAACTGTAATTCAAAGGTGCGTCCGTCCACTTTGGCCAGCCGCACGTCATGCGACCGAACCGTTTCCGTCAGCTCTCGCACCACCTCAATCAGGTCGTCCAAACGTTCGTTGGTTTGCTTCAGAGCCTCGGCCAGTTCCTCGACCCGGGCCTCGGTTCGTTTCTGCGCTTCGGCCAGTTCCTCGACCCGTCCAGTCAGCGCCTCGAGTCGCGCCTCGGTTCCCTTCTGCGCCTCGGCCAGTTCTCGCACTACCCCCTGGAGATCCTTGAACTCGGCTTTCGTGACCGTATTCTGTAGTTCCTCGCATACTTGTCCGAGCACCGACGCAAGCCTGCGAGCCGCCTCCGGCGGCATTGCCTGGCTGAGCTCTTCGAAGATCCTCAAGGTGTTAATCACGACACTTCCAGCGTGGCCCCACCCGTCCTTGCTGTCAAAGACTTTCGCCTCTGCCAGCGCCGCCCCGACGCGCCTGGGGCGCAAGGGCGCATCCTGACTGGACCACCCGTGAGGTCTGGCTGAAGACCTTGTCTAGCGTTTGCCGTGGTCCCGGGAAGAGGCGCGAGAAGCGCAGTTCGTGCTTTACTGGAGTTGGAGATCACGGGCAGGATAAGGGCGTGCTCGCTTTGAGTCTGAGACGAATCGTCCGCTGCTTTCGTTCCGGCTGGTCCTGGACCGCCATTGTTCTCGCATTGTCTCTTCCCCAACTCGCCTGCGCGCAGGCAGATCTGCCCATCTACACCGACCACTTGGTCAACGGATTCCAGGATTGGAGCTGGGCAACGCGCGACCTCGAGAATGCCGCGCCAGTCCACTCTGGGAGCAACTCCATCCGCGTTTCCGCCGCCACCTACGACGGCCTATCGTTTTATCATCCAGGGTTTGACACGGCGCCTTACGCCAGCTTTTCGTTTTGGGCCGATGGGGGCGCCAGCGGCGGCCAAATCCTCCAGGTCTCCGCGCAGGTCAATGGCGTTGCCGAACCGCCGTATCGCCTTGGGGCCCTGTCTGCCAACCAATGGAAGCGTTTTGTGATCTCGCTCGCCTCGCTTCACGCCGCCGGCCAAGCCGACCTCACCCAGTTTACCATCCAACTGGTCGGCGGCAGCTCCGGCACTTTTTATGTGGACGACATCACGCTGGTCTCCAAACCCGCTCCGGCCCTCGTACATATCGACTTGGATGTCGGCCACCGCATTCGGACGGCCGATGCCCGCTGGTTTGGACTCGATGCCGCCGTATGGGACAACTACTTCGACACCTCGCAGACTGTCTCGCTGCTCGAGGACATGGGGACGCGGATACTGCGCTTCCCCGGCGGCTCGTTGTCCGACCAGTATCATTGGCGCTCGAACACAACCGACAGCAATACCTGGAAATGGGCCACTTCCTTCGACCATTTCGCCCACGTGGCAACCAATGCCGGCGCGCAGGCCTTCATCACCGTCAATTACGGCTCCGGCACCCCCGCCGAGGCCGCGGACTGGGTGCGCTACTCCAATGTCACTAACCGCTACGGATTCAAGTACTGGGAAATCGGCAACGAGAACTATGGAACCTGGGAGACCGACACCAACGCGCGTCCTAACGATCCCTACACTTATGCCGTTCGCGCCGCCGACTACCTCCGCCAGATGAAAGCCGCGGACCCCTCTATCAAGGTCGGCGTCGTCGCCACCCCCGGCGAGGACAGTTCGGATAACGGCTATAAGGACCATCCCGCATACAATTCGCGCACAGGCCAGACCCATTACGGCTGGACCCCCGTCATGCTCACTACGCTCAAGGAGCTTGGCGTGCGGCCCGATTTCCTGGTCCATCATCGCTACCCGGAGTGGTCCAGCGGCACCGGCCCGGATTCCTCGGACAGCGACGCCCTTCTGTTGCAGTCCGCCAGCGCCTGGACGGCCGATGCCGCCGACCTCCGCGAACAGATCAGCGACTACTTCGGCCCCGACGGCACGAACATCGAGTTGGTCTGCACCGAGAACAACAGCGATGCCGGTGCGCAGGGAAGACAGTCCACCAGCCTGGTCAACGGCCTTTACTACGCCGACAGCCTCGGCCAACTGATGCAGACCGAGTTCAACGCCTTTGTCTGGTGGGACCTGCGCAATGGCACGGACCACACCGGCAGCATGGACCCGACGCTCTACGGCTGGCGCGACTACGGCGACCTCGGCATGATCAACGGCCTCTCCACCCGCCATCCCACGTTCTATGCCGCCAAGCTCATGCACGACTTCGTTCAACCTGGCGACACCATCCTCAGCGCCTCCAGCGATTACCTTCTGCTCTCAGCCTACGCGGCAAAGGCCCCGGATGGCCGTTTATCGTTGCTTGTCATCAACCAGGATTCAACGACCAACTTCCAGGCCCGAGTCTCTTTGAACGGCTTTTCGCCCGCCCCGCTCGCGACCGTCTATTCCTACGGCATTGCCCAGGACGAGGCTGCGCGGACCAACGGCCCCGCCGCATCTCAAGACATCGCGCAGGCCAATTTCACATCGGGGGCGACGAATTTCACCTATTCCTTTCCTCCGCTCTCCATGACGCTATTCAGATTTTCGCCTGCTGCACCCACCGCTCCGGTACTCAGTCTGCGCGCGGTCACCCGCCAACCCACGCCACAGCTTGTCCTCGAAGTCGATGGCCAGCCCGGAACCGGCTTCATCCTCCAGACCTCCGAGGATCTCACCGCCTGGACCCCTGTCGCAACCAATATCCTGGCCGGCACTTCTCTGGCCATCACGAACCCTCTGCCCGCCCAAGCCACTCAACAATTCTGGCGGGCAGTCCTGGAGCACTGACGGCATCTCTCTGAACCAAGACCAGCCGCTCGTGTAACCACGATGACAATGTCACCCAAAGCCCGATTCCATTTCCCTTCCCGCGATTGCCCGGTATAATGGGCGCATGAAAATCCGGTCTTCCAACAAAAAGCCTGTCCACTCTCGCCTAATCTATATCTCGCGCCGCACTTTTCTGAAACGATGCT
>JBJKSV010000285.1:0-4225 GCA_046703605.1 Limisphaerales bacterium | reverse complement strand
GATATCGAGATTATGGGCTTAGGCAACAAGTTCATGCACTACCGAGTGACCAAGCGCGCCGGCATCCAGGGAGTTTGCACCCAAATCAGCGGCATCGAAGCAATGAAGGCCTATCTGAAACGGAATGCCGCCCTCCTGGCCAACGAAGTGGCCGCCAGCAATGCCTGCGCCAATTGATTTCCTACACAGACAGAAGTCCTCCAAGACTTTCGAGCTATGCCTGATAATCAACTCCATCTTGGTCTCATTGGCGCCGGACGAATCGGGCGGGTGCATGCCGAGCACCTCTGCCACCGGATTCCGGGGGCACGTTTGGCGGTAGTGGCGGATGCCAATGAATCGGCGGCGAGCAGGTGCGCCGAGGAATTCGGGATTCCGCAATGGAGCGGAGACACTGGCAAGATCATCGACAACCCCGATATCGGGGCGGTTCTGATCTGCTCGCCCACAAATACCCATTCTCAATGGATTCAAGCAGCCGCGGCGCGAGGCAAGCATGTTTTCTGCGAGAAACCGCTCGATTTCGATTTGGAGCGCATTGACGGCAGCCTTGAGGCGGTCAAACAGGCGGGCGTGATTCTGCAGACCGGCTTCAATCGGCGATTCGATCCGAACTTCGCGCGGGTGCGGCAGGCGGTGGCGGATGGCGAGATTGGCACGCCCCACCAGATTCATCTTATCAGCCGCGACCCGGCCCCGCCGCCGCTCGATTACATCGCAAAGTCTGGCGGCATCTTCATGGATATGACCATCCATGACTTTGACATGGCGCGCTTTTTGGCCGGCGCCGAGGTGGAAGAGGTCTATGCCACCGGCGCCGCACGGGTGGACGCGGCCATAGGAAAAGCCGGCGACCTCGACACAGCCGTGGTGTTGCTCAAGTTCAGCAATGGAGTTGTTGCCACCATCGAGAACTGCCGCCAGGCTGTTTATGGCTACGACCAGCGCGTCGAGGTGTTCGGCAGCGCCGGCGGCATTCTGATCGACAACAATTACCCAAACACAGCCCGTGTGCAGAGCAAATCCGCCATCTATCGAGACTTGCCTCTGAACTTCTTTATGCAGCGGTATTTGGAGAGTTACCTCATCGAGATGCGCGCCTTTCTTGACGCCATTCGCAGCCAAGGGCCTTCCCCTGTCTCAGGCCACGATGGCCGGATGGCCGTTGTCATTGCGCACGCCGCACGCCGTTCCTGGAGCGAGAACCGCCCCGTCAGGCTGAGCGAAATCGGCTAAGCATCCACCAGGTAGTGGGACAAACCAGTGAATACACGGAATATACGGAGGCAAAGCGCCAGCGAGGCCGAGCCTCAGACCTCGTTTCCCATCTCATTGGGCATTGGCTCCCCTCTCTTTCTGTGTATTCCGTGGTTCTAAGCCGCTTACAGCCCCCGCTGGCGAAGGAACTCGCGATTCCGGGCGGCGTATTCCTTAGGTCTGCCCATCCCGGGCAGGATGTCCTGCTCGACTACAATCCACCCGCGGTAATCTGCCTGGGCTAATTCATCCAGGACGGCGTCGAACGGGACATCGCCTTGGCCAAGCTCGCAGAACACGCCCTGCCTGAGCGACTCGAAATAATCCCATTCCCCCGCGCGTGACTGCTGGAGAGCTGCGGCGCTGCAATCCTTGAAATGGACATGCCAAATCCGGTCGCGAAACCGCTGGAGCAACTTGACCGGTTCTCTCCCGCCGCCGAACCGGTAATGGCCGGTATCGAAACAGAGTCCGACCAGGGCCGGATCGGTATTTTCAAGGAGGGCCTCGATCTCCCACGGCGTCTCGACGAATCCCGCGCAATGATGGTGAAAGACCGTTCGCAAGCCCGTCGCGCTGCGGACCTTTTCGGCGACTTGGTTTACGCGCCGGCCATAGGCGATGCACTGTTCTTGCGCCAGGCTGTTGGCCGACTGGATGCGGCCAGCGAGTTTGGTCCTGGTTTTGTCCTTCCCATTGTCATCGGCCAGGACCAGGAACGCGTCGCCGGTTGCGGTCGCGGCCATGAGTGAGGCGGTGCGCAGCGCGCGGCTCTGTCCTTCTTCAATGGCCTCGGCTCGGGCAAACGCGATGGGCACGAACGCGCCCACCAGTTTCAAGCCGCGCGCGTCGAGCTCGCGGCGAAGGGCGTCCGGCTCGGTGGGCATGAATCCCCAATCACCCAGTTCGGTGCCCTGGTAGCCGGTCTGGCGAATCTCATCCAGAACAGTCGCGTAACCGAGGGCCTGGCCCGGCAAATCGAACTCCAGCGCGCCCCAGGAGCAGGGGGCATTGGCGACTCGGATCGAGTTGAGGTGGGTGGTCGTTCTCACAGGAAATAACGCTCCTTAATCTTGTCCTGCTCGTAGGCCTTGCTGGCTTCCCGTACCGAATCCAGTTCCGATACCTGCGCGATGGGCACGTCCCACCACGATTCATAGCCGGGCACGCGCTTCTCGGAGTCTGTCTCGACCACGATCACCGTGGTCCGCGTCTGCTTTCGGGCCTCGTCCAACGCCGCCTGCAGCCCCGGCACATCCCGCGCCGTTAGCACATGCGCGCCAAGACTGCGGGCATTGGCCGCGTAGTCGATAGCGATGACTTCGCCGCTAAGCTGGCCGCTCCTCGGGTCGCGGGAGCGATAATGGGTGCCAAATCCGCCGCTCCCAATAGCCTGGGACAGGCCGCCGATGCTCTGGAAACCATGGTTGTCGAGCATGACCACCGTAAGCTTGTAACCTTCCTGGAGGGAAGTCACCAGTTCGCTCGACAGCATTAGCCACGAGCCGTCGCCAACCATCACGTACACCTCGCGTTCCGGCGCGGCCATTTTGACTCCGAGGCCGCCCGCGATTTCATAGCCCATACAGGAGTAGCCGTATTCAAGGTGGTAACCTTTGGGGTCGCGGGTGCGCCACAACTTGTGCAGGTCGCCCGGCAAGCTGCCCGCGGCACACAGAACCACGTCCTGCGGTTGCGCGGCTCGGTTGACGGCGCCAATCACCGGGCCTTGCCCGACTGGCAGCTCCTCCTCGGTTTCTGCATAGATGCGTGCCACCTCGCGGTCCCAGTCGCGATTAAATTTCTCGACGCGCTTCTGGTAGCCGCCCGCGACCTGCCATCCTCCCAGGGCGTTTCCCAGGGCTTCGATGCCGGCGCGGGCGTCGGCCACGAGCGGGAGCGCGCAATGCTTGAAGGCATCGAACTCGGCCACATTCAGATTAATAAAACGCACGTCGGGATTCTGGAACGCGGTTTTGGAGGCTGTGGTAAAATCGCTGTAGCGTGTGCCGATGCCGATCACCACGTCCGCCTCGCGGGCGATGATATTCGCGCCGAAGGTGCCGGTGACCCCGATGGCGCCGAGATTCTGTGGCTGGCTATAGAGCAGCGAACCCTTGCCGGCCTGGGTTTCCCCGACCGGGATGCCAGTCTGCTGGGCGAAGTTGGCCAGGGCGTTGTGGGCCTCGCTGTAAAGCACGCCACCTCCGGCAATAATGAGCGGCCTCTTGCTGGAACGGATGAGTCTGGCGGCGTGCCCCAGCAGGCCGGCGTCCGGGGCAGGGCGGGGGATGTACCAGGTCCGGTCCTCGAACAACTCGGCGGGATAGTCGAAAACTTCCGTCTGGACATCCTGCGGCAGGGCTAGCACCACCGCGCCGGTATCCGCTTGCGAGGTCAGCACACGCATCGCTTCGGGCAGGGCGCAGAGGATCTGGTCGGCCCGGTTGATGCGGTCCCAGTACTTTGAGACGGGTTTGAAGGCGTCATTGACGGAGATGTCCTGGGAATAGGGCTGTTCGAGCTGCTGCAAGACGGGAGCGACGTTGCGCCGGGCAAAGATGTCTCCTGGCAGGAGCAGCACCGGCAGTCGGTTAATGGTCGCCAAGGCGGCGCCGGTCACCATATTGGTCGCGCCGGGGCCAATGGAGCTGACGCAGGCAAAGGCGCGGAGCCGGTTGCTCATTTTGGCGAAGCCTGCGGCAATATGGACCGAGGCCTGCTCGTTCTTGGTCATGTAGTAACGGAATTCAGGATATTGCTGCAGCGCCTGGCCGATGCCGGCGATGCATCCGTGGCCGAAGATACCGAGACACCCGGCAAAAAAGCGCTGTCGTTTGCCGTCGCGTTCGACGTATTGACGTTGGAGGAATCGGATGATGGCTTGCGCCATGGTCAGTCGTTCAGTTTTCATGGTGTTGTTGTTTTCATCTTAGAGCTCAGATCACAGATACCGCAATGTTCGCGG
>JBJKSV010000284.1:0-2926 GCA_046703605.1 Limisphaerales bacterium | reverse complement strand
GCGCCCAATATCTCCCCGCCCTGGTCGGCGAACTGTTGAAAAATCGCCGTGGCCGGAGGCCCATTCGTACCGGTTAACGTCACGTCCAAAAGAGTGGGATCTGCGAAACTGAACCTCACGTGCGCCTTGTTGGTTATCCCGGCGAAATAGAGATCGGCATCCAGAGCGGTGGCAGTCGGCACAAGGTTGCTGGCGGAAGAGACGGTGTACGCCGTGCCACCGAAGGTGAAGGTATTCTTGCTTTGAATCACCAAGGCCGCGCCGCTGGATTTATTGGTGACATTAAAGCCGAAGGGCGATGCGGTGACCGTTAGCCGCAGGACCGAAGACTCCAGCACCGTCGGCGCCGCATCGGCCTGCGCCGTGAAGTCGCCGCTCCCAGCCGCGAACACCGTTCCGGCCGCCCACAGATGACGGCCCAGCCTCAGCCCGGGCAGAAGTTGAACTCGCGGCTTGCGAGCATCAGAGGAAGAACAATTGGATTTCATGGATACCCCTTGCATTTGATTCGCCAGAGACGCGATGCCCCACTCAGCGGCGCGGATGGCGCACTCGAGGGTTTGCAGACCTCCCCGCTTGGAAACGAACCCAAATAAGATGAAAGTTTTTCTTGGCATGTCAGTTCCCCCAATAGTTATGCCACGGAACCAACTCACCACCGATTCTCCGCATGTTATATAAAAACCCTCAACCCTGTCAACATAATTCCATCTCATGCAACCCGCCCCGCGTCCCGCCAACCCCTCGACCCCAAATCCCCAACCCCTTGGCTCCCTCGCTATCCCTGAACTCAGACCCGATCTCACTAGGCCCGCCCCCGGCGACAACACATTCTGCCGCGCTGTCCAAGCGAATTTGTAATGCTTTGTAACGCCTTGTGACGCTTTTGTGACGGTTCTGTGACGGTTCTGATTTGCCTAAGTCCCTGACTATCAACGTAAGTTACGTTGTGACGGTTCGTTGCGGGTACTTATACTTTCCCTCCTCCCCCTTCGGGCCTCCGCCCTGGATGCCGCACATCGGATGCCGGCTGTTGAATGATGGAGCGGGTGAAGGGAATCGAACCCTCGACTCACATACTCGATTATTCCTTAAATATTGGGCATAAGTGACTTACAAAAACAGGTTTTCAGCCATTTTTCGCCATTTTTCGCCATTTCCGACCGTTTGTTTGTTACTATTTGTTACTAATTTTACGGCACATTGCACCGCCGACTCACGCCGGGCCAAAGAGCGACGACTCAGTACAGGATGCCAAACTTCCCGATAAAGTGCGCCTCCGCCTGTTTGGCCTGGGACTCGGTGACCTCGGCCGCGTGCGATTCCTGCGGCTGAAAATCGTCAATCAATCCCTCGGCGGCCGTATGCTGGCGGGCGTGCTGGAATTCATGAAATATGACACAAGGCTTGAGGAGCGCCTGATCCGCCATCAGAAGAACGCGCGGCGGATCCAGGATTGCTCCATCGGGGGCGAGAATATTGAAGGTCCCGGCGCTCTGCTGGATGTCTTTGCGGACTTTTAGCTCGGGGCTGGATCTGCCGAAGGCCACCACCTCCACCGCTTGCATGAAGGGCCAGGCCTTCCCGTAACAGGCCGCCAGCGCTGGTGTGACCGTCTCAAAGAGTCCGCCGATGACCAGACGGGCTTCACTCGCCTTGGCGAGGATAAGTCCCTTGATCAGGCGCTGGGAGAAGGCCCCGGGATAGACCGGCTTGCCGTGCATAGCGAGCGCGTGTGCCTGTCGGAACGCCGCATTGCTTGCCCGTTGGGCGTCATAGTATGGCACTTCGGCCTGAATAGGGGCTCGCCACTGCACCGCCTGGTCATCCACCTCAAACATCCGGTTCATGACGCGGGCCTGCGCAACGAGGTCGTGCCGGGTTCGGTGGACATTGCACACGCGAAGGAGATCCAGCCTCTCCGCCCCGCCGCTGGTTAGAACACCCAAGTCGGTCCCTGCGTCCATGACATGGGAAAGGGCTGCCCGGGCCCAGCGATCCGCAAAGGCGCTCCTGTCGGAAGGTTTCGCGGCCTTTATCGCCTTATGGAAGGCGTCATTGGCGACCGATTCGGCACTGCCGCTGCGCAAGACCCTTTTGGACGCGTCATAGGTTTCAGTCGGCTTTTGCACCGGCAGTGGCTGTGTGGCGTGATGCATGAAGAAGGCGCGCAAGGTCGCCTCCAACTGCTGGGCGGTACCGTGCCAGGTGGAGAGGTCTCTCGTCCCGGATGGATTGTTGGAGCGCAAGGTTTCCACCAGCGAATGACGGCCGGCCATGTAGGGGAATTTCGGCAGTGCCCGGAGCGCCCGATGAGCGCGGAGGGCGCGCAGTTCCATTCTCTGCTCCGGGTCCAAAATGATCGCGAACGGCACGTTGCCGTGCTGGCCGACGATCCAGGCGCCCTGCATCGGCTCTGAAGAGGCGATGTCGCGATGACTGAGGAAATGGAGTTGCTGCCAGAACGCCTCAGCCTCCTCGATGCTCATTGGGACGGAAGGTTCGGCAGGTTTTGCGAGTCCTGCCTGTGCGCTCGATTGGCTCTCTAGCCTGCCTTGCTGCCTGCCTACCGCGGCAACGACTGTTGCATTGGTCGAGCAGGCTTCTGTTTCAACGTTCTCAATCATACCGTAATTGTCCTTTCCTGATTCTCGTTTTCTGATTCTGCTGCTTGGTTCCGGCACTCCCTTGCTTCTGAAGTCGCGGAGCCGCCTCCCGGCGGCGCCTGTCTCAGAAGCATTCCGTTTTTGTAGTTTGGCCGGTTTTTCCGATTCACCGTCCCCTTGGCTTTGGTCTCAATCTCTCCAGAGAGAACTGGTGCGAGAGGGAGAAGGTTGGCCCGGGCCGGCAACCTCACCTATTGCCGTTGACCGATGGAATCGGTCGCCCGGGCCAAATTCTGTTGTGTCTCAATTGCGCTTCCGGG
>JBJKSV010000283.1:0-13703 GCA_046703605.1 Limisphaerales bacterium | reverse complement strand
TCGGCCTGGAACTTCTCGGCGACACCCGCCAGGCTGGCAACAGGCCCGTTGGTCTTGAGTTCGATCAGGTGGAGGGCCAGTTCGTTGGACCAGGCCATGTCCCCGCGCTCTACCTCGGATTCATAGGCGCCGCACTCGGTCCGAATGAGCTCGTCGGCAATGGGGCGGACGCAGAGCGTCGCCGCATCCACGATCATGTATTCCAGCTCGATGCCCAGCGCGGAGAATAAGCCGAGCGACGGATTGGAGGCGCTCATGAGGGAATGCCCAGGCGACGACGTTCCAACCGCTGGAGAAAGACTTCCATGATGCGCCGGTAAAGCTCGTCCTTCAAAACCGCGTCTTCAAAGCCGGCCTGAATCGTCGGATTATCATTGACCTCGATGACATAGCACTTGCGCCCCACCTGCTTCAAATCGACTCCGTAAAGCCCATCGCCGATCAGGTTCGCTGCCTTGAGCGCCGTGCGAACGACCGCCACGGGCGCCAGCTCAACGGGGAGGGTTTTGACGCGTCCATAGCTTTCCTGGTTGTTGTCGTCGCGGTGGATAATCTGCCAGTGCTGGCGCGCCATGTAATAGCGGCAGGCATAAAGCGGCTTGCGATCAAACACTCCGATGCGCCAGTCAAAGGGCGTGGCCAGGAATTCCTGGGCGACAACCAGGTCGGATTTTTCGAGCAGGGCTTCGGCCTGGGGACGGACATCGGCCTCTGTATTGACCTTCACCACACCCTGGGAGAAGGAACTGTCGGGTTGCTTGAGGATGCAGGGCAAACCGAGCTGGGGGACGATATCATCGACGTTGTCACGGTGGACAATGAGGGTCTTGGGCGTGGGGATTTCGTGGTGGTCAAGCAACTCGGCCAGATAGACCTTGTTGCAGCAGCGGAGGATGGATTCCGGGCTATCGATCACGACCAGGCCCTCGGCGACGGCCCGGCGAGAAAAGCGGTAGGTGTGGTGGTTGACAGCGGTAGTCTCGCGGATGAAGAGGGCGTCGAATTCGGCAATGCGCCCGAAGTCCTCCCGATCGATGATCTCGGTGTCCATGTCCAGGGCGGTGGCGGCCTTGACGAAGCGTTTGATGGCCGGTTCATCCGAGGCCCATTCTTTGCTCTCGGGGTCGTAGAGAATGGCCAAATCGTAGCGATGAATGGCTTGGCGCTCGACCGAGAATCGGCGGGCGGCGAAGTATTCAGAGGCGACCTGCATGACGAAGTCGTGGTGTTCGTCGGGGATGTCGTTGGCCGGGATAGGACTGATGCTTTGGAGGTCCCACTGGTCGGTGCGGAGGAACTGGGCGCGCAGGAAAGGGGCCTGGAAGAGCTTGAAGAGTTGGGAACTGAGCCGCTCGTATTTCTCTTCGAGGTTCTTGCCGAAGTAAATACTCAGGGTGAATTTTCGAGTGCGAACGCCTTCCAGGCTCTTCTGGATGAGCTCCTCCAGGTCGTCGGACATGAGCCGGGTGATGGACGGGGATTTCATGTCCTGGATGGTTGAGATGCTGGGGATCGGTTTGTGGCCCCGAGCGCCGGCGAGCAGCGAGACGTAATAGCCCGCGCTTTGATAGCGGTAGGAGCGGCAGCAATTGAAGACCTTGGTGGCGGGGAGATCGGCGTAACGCGGTTCGACCAGGTAAGAACGGGCTGGAACGACTTCGGCCCCGCCAACAGCCAAGGGCCATTGTTCAGGATCATCCACAACAATGAGAATTGGCATAGTAGATAAGAGCAGAAGATAGGCTTTGCCGGAGACAGCGGTTCTATCTTGGTTCGATGATCAGGAGATTGGCATCGTAGGTGACAATTCCAAGCAGGATGGCGCAGATCAGGCGGTCGGTGGTCACCTCGTACTGGTGCGTGTTGGAGACCGGGTTGGGCAGCAGCGGGTCGGAGATCTGGACCAGGCGGTTTTCCCGGTCGTATCCGGACAACACCACGAAATGGCCTGTTGGGAATCCGCGAATGTCGTCGTAGTCGGACTTGGGGCCAAACTCGCGGTTGGAGCGGTAGAGATAAGTTGCGCTTAACCCGGTGAGGATCGGCAGGGAACGATTCAGATACTTCCGAATGAGCGCCGAGTTGAGGTCCTCGAAGCGGAGTTCGCCGCCCAACTCGATAAACCGCAAATACGCGTCTATCGAGACGCGCAGCCGCGCGCCCGTCTTGAAATGGCGCTGGGCGCTCAATTTGGCCGCAATTTCCGGCAGTGACAGGGAAAACCAAGCCGGGTCAAACACGTTCAGGTTGTAGGAGAAGATGCGAGCGCGGTATCCCAAACGCAAGGCGTGGCACCCCAGCAGCACCGCCAGCGTTCCCCCGCCCGGCAATCGAGGCACGTCCCGGATAACTTTTTCGAGCGAAATCCGATGGCCGAAATAACGATAGACCGCATGCAGACATGTCGGCCCGCAAGTCTCGTCGTTGGGCTGGGGCTGAATATCGAGATCGAGCTTCACGCCCATATTCGACGTCGATACGGCCATTTGAGGCACGCCTTTCCGGCAGTGGTGCGCACTCAGTTCCCCGTGTCAGAGGCACCAGAGGGCACGGAATTGGTGAACCCGGCGGGGGCAGTGGCGTTGAGTTGTTTGAGCACGGCCTCAGTGAGGTCGTTCTGAGGGTTATTGACGTAGAGCAGGATAGGAGTCTGGTTGGCGCTCACGGCCGCCGAATCGAAGACGATGGAATAACCGCCCGCCTCCGCTTTGGCTTTGATCACCGCTTCGATCTCCTTGAGGATGCTCTCGCGCATCCGCTTCAATTGCTCCTCCACGGTGGCCTGGGATTGGCGATTGTACTCATCCAGGCTGTCCTTGGTGGTCTTGAGGTCTTTGAGCTTGGTTTCAGCCTCTTTCTTGCGGCGGTCGCGTTCCTCCTGGGAGACGGCCTGGTCATTGGCGCTGTCGAGAAGCTTTTGATACGCGTCGGCGTTCTTCTAGTAATCGTTATACATGCTGTCGAACTGCTTGCGCAGATCGGCGACATGCGCCTTGATGGCAGCATCGGCCTGTTGCCGCTTCCAGTACTTGTCGAAGACCTTTCGCAGATCGACCGTCCCGATGCGGGTCTGGGCCTGGGCGGAGCCGCAGAGCACCGAGGCCAACATTAAACCGGCAAATGCTTTCCAAACTAGCTTTTTCATAAATAACAAGGAATCAGAGAACCACAGCAAGACCAACCCAAAACTGCCTCTCTCCGGCGCATCATTTGGTTTGCCCAGCGTCCGGCTCATTGGTGGAGGAGCCGGTGTTGCTGACGAAATCCGGCGGAGCAGTGGCATTGAGCTGTTCCAACGTGACCTTGGTAACGTCATTGGGCTTATTGTTCACATAAAGGACAACAGGAGTCTGGTTGCCACTCGTGGCAGACGAATCGATGAGCAGATTGTAGTTTCCTGCGGAGGCGTTTGCTTTAGCAACAGAGAAGATCTCGTTGAGGATGCTCTCGCGCATGCGGGTCATTTGATCCTCCATGGCGCCTTGGGATTGCTGCTTGAAAAGCCGGAGAGTGTTCTCCGTGTCATTAATCTCCTTCTGCTTGGCATCAGCCTGCTCCTGCCGCCGGGCGCGTTCTTGGGTTGAAACGGCCTGGTCATTGGCGGCATCGAGGAGTTTTTGGTGTTCGGCCAGCAGTTTCCTGTAGTGGACGACCATGTCGTTGAACTGTTTCTCTTTGCCGGCCATTTGGGTGTGGACGGCGGCATTGCCCTGGGAGCGTTTCCAGTACTTAATCCAGAGTGTGGAGACATCCACGGTCGCGATACGGGTCTGGCCCTGGGCCGCGGCGGTGAGGAAGCAGACGAGCAGCAGGCCCAGAAATGCGTTGCGCAGAAGTATTCTCATAAGAGGGAGCCGTTAAAACGGACGGTGCCAGCCAAACACGAATTGGAACTTGCCGGAACTGCCGCTGTATTGGTCGTGGTGAATGGGGATGCCGTAATCCAGGCGCAGGGGGCCGATGGGCAGATTCAGACGGAGGCCGACGCCGGCATCATCGCTGATGTTGCTGATATCATAGCTATACGGGTCGGCCTGCACGGAGCCGATGTCGTAGAAAAGGGCAAAGCGGAGACGGGAGATAATTGGGATGCTATACTCGGCCGAGCCGAACCAGAAAGTATCGCCACCGATAGGTTCGTTGGAGATGATCCCATTGGACAAGGTCCCGCGCGGGCTGACCATCCGGTAGTCAAATCCGCGCAAGGTATATAGGCCTCCGAGGTAGTACCGGTCATAAAAGGGCACGTCCCCCCCCGTCAAACTATCCGCAATACCGGTGCGCCCCACCAACTCGAGAACATGGCCCTTTGCCAAGCCGCGAAAGTACCAGGCGGTCGTGAGTTGGAGCTTGTAAAAGGCCCTGTCCCCACTCGGGTCGCCCGCGAACTCGGCGGACAACTCGGTGCGCTGGCCCTTGTTTGGCAGTTCAACGCTGTTGCGGGTGTCATAAGCAATGGAGCCGCCCAGGCGGGGCAGAAACGTGTAGCCGGTTTCTTTGAGAATATCCGTGGGCACATTGGGAGGCACGGCGTGCTCGGAGTAAGGGCTGTTCAGAGTGATGCCCACATCCTCGAGAGTCGTAAAAACACTGCCGATGAGAAACTCGCTTCCCAGGGCCCGAGTCAAGCTGACGCGGCCCCCGATGTGGTATTCATCGTACATGTTGTTCGGGCTCTGGAAATCCCAATCATGGTAATAGAGGTCCACGCCCAGGGCGAGTTTGCGGCCCAGAAACCAAGGCTCGATGAAGGAAACCGAGTAATCCTGCCGGAGGGTGCCAAGCTGAACATCGAGCCGGAATTTCTGACCGCCGCCACGGAAGGTGGGCGGATTAAACAGGTCGAAGTTGCCCTGGTAGATCTCGGCGAAACCGACCAACTCATCAACCGAACTGAAACCGGCGCCGAGCGTGAAGTTGCCTGTGTTCTTTTCATCGACGCTGATGACCAGGTTCTTGAGGTCCGGAACGCTCGTCGGCTCGGAGCGCGTATCGACCCTGGAGAAATAATTCAGATTCAGCAGCCGTTGCCTGCTCAGCTTCACGCGCACCATGTCAAAGGTTTCGCCGGGGGACACAGCCAGTTCACGGCGGATGACTTTGTCCTTGGTGACGACATTGCCGCGGATCTCGATCTTCTCGATCCGTGACTTCTGACCTTCATTGATCTTAAACTCCAGGTCCATGGTCCCCGTCTCCACATTGGGAATGCGGGAGACGGTGAGATTGCCGTTGTCGCTGGTCACGTCGATATAGCCTCGCGCGCCATAGAAATCCTCGACGGCCTGGACATCGTCGTGCATGCCCTGAGGGGTGAAGGTGTCGCCTACATCCATCGGCAGCCCGTTGCGTCCGAGTTTGGGCTTCTTGGTGACGTCGGTCTGGAGGCGGGGAAGGTGGCGGAGGCCATTGGTGATCTGAGTGGTGGAGAAGATCTGGTTGCCGATAAATTTGATTGCCCCAACCTTGTACTGCGTGCCCTCATTGACGATGAAGCGGATCACCATTTTGTGAAGGGTGGGGTGCAGAAACTCGACATTCTTGATTTGGAAGTCGATATAGCCGTGGTCGTAATAGAACTGGGCTAATCGCTCCTTGTCGTCCTCGAATTGTTCCTCCTTGAACACACCGCTGCCCGTCAGCCAGGAGAATAACCAGTGTTTCCGGGTCTTAATGACCTTTCGCAGCCGGCGTTGGGAAAACGCTTTGGCTCCCACGAAATCGACCTGGACGATCTTTTCCCGTGGAGTCTCGTGGATATGGAAAGTGACCGTGGCGCGTCCGGCGGCTTCATCGACGGTATAGGTGTATTTTACGGTGGTGCCGGAGTAGCCCACCTTTTGGTACATCTTCTGGATGGCCTGGGTGTCGGTGAAGACCTTTTGCTCGTCGAACGGCTCGCCCTCTTTGGAGGAGATTTTCTTGCGCAGCTTGGCATCACTGAACTTTTTGTTTCCCTCGAATCGGATCTCAGTGATGCGTGGATTGGCTTGGACGACGTACGTCAGGATGAGACCCTGAGGGGAGGTGTCGAGATTGACCTGAACATTGCGGAACAGACCCGTGGCGTAGAGGCTATGGACGTCGTCATCGACGGCCATCGGCTGATAATGGTCGCCTGGCTTGACCCGGATATGGGCACGGATGAGTGAATCGCTAACCGTGGCAGGGCCGACGTGCTTGATGAGGACCTTGGCGATGGTCAGGGAGGAGGTCTGGCCTGAGCTTATGGGAGCGAAAGCCGCCAGCAGCAGGCATAGCAGCACGACCGGCGCCCGAAGGAACAGGCCTTCACATCGGCACGTCTTCGTCACTGACTTTAGCGGCGCTCTCAAATCGCGTATAACACTTCAAAAAAGTTAAATTCACATCACCGGTCGGGCCGTTGCGCTGCTTGGCGATCAACAAATTGACCGGAGCCGCCTCTTCGTCGGAGGAGGCGGCGGCGCCTTCGTCGTCGTCGCTGCTGGGCCTGTAAAGCAGCCCGACCACATCGGCATCCTGCTCGATGGCGCCCGACTCACGCAAATCCGACAACCTGGGTTTGCGGTTCTTCTCACGCTCCAACTCCCGGTTCAACTGGCTCAAAACGATAACCGGCACATTCAGTTCCTTGGCCAGGGACTTGATGCCGCTGGAGATGTCCGCAATCTCTTGCTGGCGGTTGTCTGCACGTCGCGAAGTAGAATGGAGGAGTTGCAAGTAGTCAATCACGAAAAGTTTGATGTCGTATTGCTGGGCCATTCTCCGCGCCTTGGCGCGGAGTTGCAGAATGGATAACCCGGAGGAATCGTCGATGAAAAGGGGCGAGTTGGCGAGCTTGCCCGCCGCCCCGGTCAGTTTCGGAAAGTCGCGCTCGGCCAAAAAGCCTTCGCGGACATTGCGCATGTTAACTCTGGAACGGGAGCAGAGCATGCGCAGGACCAGTGATTCAGAGGTCATTTCCAGGCTGAACACCCCGACCGGCAACCGCTGCTCGATAGCCACATGTTCGGCAATGTTCATCGCCAGGGAGGTCTTGCCCATGCTGGGCCGCGCGGCGATTACGATCATCTCTCCCCCATGCAGCCCGCTGGTCATCTTGTCGAGATCATTGAACCCGGTGCCCACGCCGGTCAAGGTGCCCTGACGCTGGTGGAAATCTTCAATGGTGTTGATGGCCTTCTTGACCAGATCCTTGATCGTGCTGGTATGAACTTGAACGCGTGATTCGCTGATGCGCAAAATATCGCGTTCGATTTCGTCCATCAGCGCGTCCACTTCGCCTTCGTGATCATAGACCCGGCTCACGACCCCCGTACAGGTTTGGATCATTTTCCGCAGCAGGTGCTTCTCCACGAGAATATCCAGATAGTACGAAAGGTTGGCCGCCGAGGGGACGCCGTCCGGCAAGCTCGACAGATAAGCCAAACCTCCCACTTGCTCGAGCAGTTGCCTGTTCTTGAGCCGCTGCTGCACGGTGATGAGGTCAATGGCCTCGCGCGCGTCATACATCTCCGCCAAGGCCGAAAAGATTGTCTGGTGGCGCAGGTCATAAAAGGCCTCGGTTCCCGTCTTGAGCCGCTCGATGCACTCCCCCATGCATTCATTGGGCGAGAGAAGCACGCATCCGAGCACCCCCTGTTCCGCCTCCGAGGAATGCGGAGGGAGCCGGTCCACTCTGGCCGCCGTCACGGGTTTGCGAGGACGCGGTTTTTTTAAGTCGGGCGCCGGCAGCCCATCGTCGTGCGCTATCGAGTCAATCATTCGATTACCAAACGCAATTTCCAGCCCTCGCGCAAATCCGATTTGTTGAAAGTTATCCACGCCAATCCGCAGCTTGTTCCCGGCTTGCTCCCAGGTTGCTCGCAGGAATTGGGCACTGCGCCGGTGTGGAAGAGCCTGCTACGCAGCGAGGAAACCATGCCAACTCGAATATTTCATACGCAGTTAGGGAGCACAGGCCGCTGCGCGCCACGGTAGCGCGGAATGACGCCGATTGTGCGGGCGGCGGCGCGCAGAGGACTGCGCACCCTACCTACAGACTGCTGCCGCTTCGATCGTGGCATGGGACATTCGGGCTAAGGATCCCGCGATTTATGATCCGGCCCGTCCCCGTCCCGTTTCTCGCCCTCACTTGGCCATCATGACCTCCTCGGTCTCAGCCGGGGTGGCGGTGGAGCTTTCCAGGACGGACGCTCTCGATGGGCGTGGGTTTTCGGTTTCAGGTCCCTCCTCCTCGTCCGCTTTATGAAAACGGACGCTGACAATCCTGCTGACCCCATGCTCCTGCATCGTGACGCCATAGAGCACATCGGCCATCCCGATGGTGCGTTTGTTGTGCGTAATGATGATGAATTGCGAGTGCTCCAAGAACCGTTTGAGGATATGCAGGAAGCGGTTGATATTCGATTCGTCCAACGGGGCATCGAGCTCGTCGAGCACGCAGAAAGGGCTGGGCCGGACCTGGTAGATCGAGAACAGCAGTGAGACCGCCGTCATGGTCTGCTCGCCGCCGGAGAGCAGCGAGATGGTCTGCAATTGTTTGCCGGGGGGGCGGGCGACGATATCGATGCCGCTCTCGAGCAGGTCGTTGGCGTCGGTCAGAACCAGGTCGGCCTTGCCGCCGCCAAAAACCTCGACAAACATGGTCTGGAAATTCTGCCGAATTTGCTCGAAGGTCTGTCGGAACATCTCCTGGGTTTGCGTATTGATGCGATTGATGACCTCCAGGAGTTGGGCCTTGGCCTGGACAAGGTCATCGTGTTGTTTGCTCAAGAACTGGTAGCGCTGCTCGGTTTCCTCGTATTCCTCGATGGCCACCAGGTTGACCGGCCCCATTTCGTCGAGCCGCTGTTGCAGGCCTTCCACCTGCTGGGCCACCACAGTCCAGTCGGTGGCGACACCCGCCGCCGCCATCTCGTCGGGCGACAGGACATGAACGCGAGCGGGCCCTTCGTCGGCGAAGGTAATGGTAATGCACTCACTGCGGATGTCTTCCAGGTTCACATGGTATTTCTGCTGGATGCGCTCGCGCAGATTTTGCACCGCCATGTTCTTCTGAGCCAGCTCGACCTCCAAGGCGCCGCGTTGCTGTTGAATATCCGAGAGGCGCCGCCGCTCCTCACGCAGGGCCTCTTCGCGTGAAGCCACTTCCGCCTCTTGGGCCCGCTGTTGCGAAACCAATTCGGCGGTTTGGGCGTTGACCTGTTCGCGCTCGTGCCGCAACCGCTCAATTTCGCGGCCCGAGTCCTGGATCTCGCTCTCGGCCTGCTCCTTGCGCGCGACGAAGGAAGACATCTCCGAACGGCGCTGCTCGATAAGTTGGGACAGCTCGCCCAGCCGCCGCTCCAGAGATTGTTTTTGCTGCTGGTGGGCCGCACACATCTGTTCCTGCGTCGCCAGGCCAACCTTGCTCTCTGTCAGCGAGGCATTGCGCGCCTCGCGCTGCTGCCTCAGGCTCTCCAGCAGGGCTGTCACCTCGCTGACGCGGGATTGGTGCGTCTGTTCGTGCTCTTCCAACTCGGAGGCCTTGGACGCCAGAGCGGCCCGCCGTTCGGCTCCCTCCTGGTCATGGGCGGCCAAGCTCTGGATCTCATAGACGACGGTCTCGACCTTCTGCGCCAGCAAGCGTTGAGAGCCGCGCAAGGCGTTGTATTCGCCCTCGTGCGTCGCGATGGCCACCTCCTGGGCGCGCAATTGAGTCTGCGCCTGCTGAAGGCTGGCCTGCAACTCGGTCTGCTCGCTTTGGAGGGCGCCCTTTTGCCGGCTCAGTTCGGCCGCGTGTTCCTGCAATTGGACCAAGGCGGCTTGGAGCTCCCCGATCTGGTTCTTGCGTCCGAGCATCGAGGACGACCGTCCGTCGCCTGCGCCGTTTTGGGCGCCTCCGGTATAGACTCCGTACCGGCTCAATATCTCGCCTGAAACGGTGACGTAATCCAGGCATCCTTCGCTGCCGCGCCAGGCGCTGGTGGCCGCTTCGAGGTCGCGAACGATGCGGGTGGAGCCCAGCAACCGCTCCAGCAAGTTACGGAACGAGACCTCTCCCTCGACCACGCGCATTGCCTCCAGCGGCACGCCGTTCAACTCGACAGGAACCGGCATCGAGGACATGGCTGGAGCCGAGAACCGCGCGCTTTCCCCAGGACCGCCATTCGAGGGGGCGGTGGCATAATGCTCGCCATTGCCGGTCTCGCTACCGAAAATCTGGTTTTGATTTCCACCGTTGAGGCTGCCGCTGCCGTTTCCGGTCGAGATGAAAGTCAAGGGGGCGATGCTCGCCTTGCCCTTTCGTCCGGCGCTCAGGTCGGCCAGGATTTGCTGTGCCGATTCAGGATGCTCGGTCAGCACCAGTTGGAGGTGGTGTCCCAGGGCGGCTTCAATCGCCATGATATACTGGTCCGGCACGCGAATCTTATCGACGAGCGAACCCAAGACGTGCTGCGACTGCTTGAGGGCGGCCAGCGCGCCGGCGCTAAATCCTTCATGCTCCGACTGCAATTGCTCCAGCACGTTGAGCCGCGACCGCTGCTCGGCCTGCCGTTGCCATAACTGATCCAGTTCGCCGCCAACCCGGCCTGATTCTTCCTGAACCTGGGCTAAGCGGCTCTGCCGTTCCTGCACGGTGCCGCGCTGAGTTTGCGCGTCGAGCTTCTCGGCCTGGACATTGGCCGCGAAGTCCTGGAGCCGGCTCTCGAGCCGTGCCCGCTCCGCCTCGAGCTCAATTTTCTCGGCGGAGAGTTTTTCCAAGCGAGCGACATTCCCCTGCTTCTGGAGGTCGAGGGCATTGATTTCGTTTCGGACGCGCGAGAGGTCCTGAGCGGCGGCAAAGGCCTGGGACTGAGCCTTGCGCAGCTCCTCTTGTTGGCGCCGCAACTCCTGCTCGAGCTGGCTGAGGCCCTCCTGCTTTGAAGCCAGCGCCTGGCGATGCTCTTGAAGGGCATTCATCGAACTCTCCAGTTGGCCTCTTACCGCATTCAGGTCCTCCTCAGCCGCCCTGCGCCGCTCCTCGGCCTGCGTCATTTCGGCCATCGCGGCTGCGTTGTGCGAGGCCAACTCGCGAAGGCGTTCCTCGTTGAAATGGATCCGGCTTTCATGCCGGTCGATCTGCCCTTTCAGCTCGAGTCCCTGTTGCTGCAAGGCCGCAACCTGATGCTCCAACTGGGATGCCGTCTCGCGAAGCTGTCCAATCTCATCCTCAAACCTCAGAACTGCCTCCGAGCGGCTTTCAATCTGATCCCGGCAACTGTCCGCGGTGGCCTGGCGCTCCTGGATTTCGCCGGCCAGCACATCATACTGGTGCCGGGCATGCTGGGTATCGAGGTGCTGCAGTTCCATGGCGAGCTGCTTGTAACGCCGGGCCTTGCCCGCCTGGCGCTGGAGCGATCCAATCTGCCGCTTGACCTCGCGGACCAAATCCGCTACCCGGAGCAGGTTCTGCTCGGTGGTATCCAGCTTGCGCAGGGCCTCCTTCTTCTGTGATTTGTACTTCGTTATGCCCGCTGCCTCCTCAAATACCAGGCGCCGGTCCTCTGGTTTGCTGGAGAGGATTTGAGTAATATTGCCCTGGGCCATGATGCTGTAGCTGGTGCGCCCTACCCCGGTGCCCATGAAAAGCTGTTGGATGTCCTTCAGCCGACATGGGGCCTTATTGACGAAATACTCACTTCCACCATCCCGAAAGACCCGTCTCGTCACGGTCACCTCATCGTACTCCAACTCGACGCCCGCGGCGCGCAAGTGCTCTCGGTCCACGCCGCCAATTGTCAGCGAGACTTCGGCCATTCCCAGCGGCTTGCGCTTTTCCGTACCGTTAAAGATGACGTCGGCCATTTCGCCGCCTCGCAATGCCTTGGCGGACTGCTCCCCCAGGACCCAACGAATCGCGTCGGAGACGTTGGACTTGCCGCAGCCGTTGGGGCCCACGATGCCGGTCACCCCTGGCTCAAAATTGAGCGCGGTCTTGTCCGCGAACGACTTGAATCCCAACACTGTCAGGTTCTTCAGATGCATGTCTGCGCAAACAGAAACAGATTACTTGGAACGAGTAAACAAAAAACACAAGATAATGGGCATAACCATCAGGCTGACACAACTAATAGGTGAGGAACCGGGATTTGGGTTGTGCCGTTTTTGCCTGTCAGTTCGCTCTTCTCAACTTTACGGAGGCTATTCTATAAGAGTCCGCGCTTTTCCTCAAGAAGTTTTTGTCTTTCGTGGCTGCGCGAGCCACGGCCCACAGGGAGGCCTTTCGGAAAGCTGAGGGTGCCAAAGCATGCCAACATCTACGGGCGGTTTCTGGCCCAAGTCCACTCCACGTACGCCAACCGCCTGACGCCGCCAGACCCCTGGAGGCAACTCACCTCAAACTATTCGGCCCAGCGGGTCCGCTAATCCACAAGCGTGCGGGAAGCCAAGCACTGCCGCGAGGGACAGCACCCAGATGGCACCCACTGGGCGCGCTCCCTGGGAGGCGTGTCTTTACTGGCCCTCCATGAAGTCGGGCGGTGGTGCGGGCACTTTTTTCTCTGTATAAAGCTCTTGAGCCTTTATAATAGCGCGGAACTCGGTGATCCTGGATATTATTTGGCGAACTTATGAAGAAAGTGATTATTGGGTGCGCAATTGTGGCCGGCCTGGCGTTGGTGGCGGGAATCATCGTTGTGGCGACGGCGGCGGGGAGTTACAACCACCTGGTGAGCCTCTCGCAGAATGTGGATCAGCAATGGGCGCAGGTTCAAAACGTGTATCAACGGCGGGCGGACCTGGTGCCGAACCTGGTTGCGACGGTATCCGGGGCGGCCAATTTCGAGAAATCGACGATAACCGAGGTTACCAAGGCGCGGGCATCGGTGGGCCAGGTAAAGCTTTCGCCGAACACAGCGCCGACTGACCCCGCGAAGCTGGCTCAGTTCGAGCAGGCGCAGTCCCAACTCACGTCGGCATTGAGCCGGTTGCTGGTGGTCGTTGAGCGGTATCCAGAGCTGAAGGCCACGCACAATTTTGAGATGCTGCAGGTGCAATTGGAGGGGACGGAGAACCGGATAGCGGTCGAGCGCCGGCGCTTCAACGAGGTGGTGCAGAGCTACAATTCGACCATCCTCTCTTTCCCGGCGCTGATGTATGCCCGGGCACTGGGATTTAAGGAAAGGCCTTACTTCTCGGCGTCGCCGGGTGCGGAGAAGGCGCCGAAGGTACAGTTCGATTTCAACAATAAACCCGCCGCGGCTCCGGCCACGGAAAAGCCATAAGGAGGTGGAGATGCAGAAAGCATTGGGGGCGGTTTTGGTGATGCTGATGTGCTCGTCCGCGCTGGCGGGCGAAGTCATGCCGCCTCCGCCGAAGGCCTACTTCAACGATTATGCGCATGTGGTTCCGGCAGGCACCGCGGCGCGTTTGAACCAGGAGTTGGAGGATTTCGAGCGCAAGACTTCGAACCAAATCCTGGTGGTCATCTATCCCAAGATGCAATCCGACTCTTCGATTGAGGACTACACGGTTCGCGTGGCCGAGTCGTGGAAGGTAGGGCAGAAGAAGAAGGACAACGGGGCGGTGCTGTTTGTATTCGTCGCGGACCATAAGATGTATCTGCAGGTCGGCTACGGGTTGGAGGGGGCGCTGCCTGACGCCCTGGCCAAGGAGATAATTGACCAACAAATCACTCCGGATTTTAAGAAGGGCGATTATGGGGCGGGCTTGAGCGCCGGGGTTAATGCCATTCTGGC
>JBJKSV010000282.1:0-3218 GCA_046703605.1 Limisphaerales bacterium | reverse complement strand
CCCGGTTCGTCTGAGCTTTCAAGATGAAGCCCGTTTCGGACGTATGGCCCGGATTCGTCGCTGCCGGGCACCAGCACCGCTGCGCCCAGTCGTTCACAATGGCTACGAACGACAATTCACGTATGTGTACGGCGCAGTCAGTCCCTTGACAGGCCAACTGGACTGGAGCCTGAGTGAGAAGATGAACACGATTCAAATGAGTGGCTTCCTCTCGCAGGTCAGCCAAGCACACCCCCAGGAGTTCATTGTCATGGTGGTGGACGGCGCCAGTTCCCACAAATCCAAAGAGTTGGTGGTGCCAGAGAACATCCGATTGATTCCCTTGCCAGCATACTCGCCGGAACTAAATCCGCAGGAACACATTTGGGATGAAGTGCGAGAAAAGGCCTTTCCCAACCTGGTGCTGGACCACATGGAGTTGGTGGTGCAACGCCTAAAGCAGGGTCTTTGTGACCTGTCCAGGGACGCCGAGCGTGTTCGAAGTATCACCGCATGGCCTTGGATCGTTAGTGTCAACTTGAAAGCACATTAGAATTAGTAGCGCAGTCGATAAAAGCGGCTGGAGTTGGTGTCCGGAAACGTAGCGGCGTTCACGCCGTCGGTGGCGACCGGTTGCCTCGGTGCGGCAAGCCAATCGGGAGGGCTCAGCGATGGACTGGTCTCCAGGACGAACCCCGCAGGCGAGGCTGGCCAGGAAACCACGTCCGTGCCGGCCGACCTCCGGATGGCGAGGGCCGGCCGGTTTGGCGGTGGTGTGGCCGGAGACAGTCTCAGGAGAGCGATGCTGCCGGCCGGCACAAGCGCGGAGTAGCTGTTGGTCGCGAAGCCCACAAAGGCGCGCTTCCACAGGTCTCGGACCGCGACCACTTCGCCCGGTGGCAATCCTACCGCACTCCAATTAGCGGTGACCACCCGGTTTGACCTCGCGTCCGAGTTCATCAGGGCGACCGCTTTGACCGGGCTATTTGCGGCGCCCAGCGGCTTGACCCAAACGTAGCAGGGCCCATTGGTGGCCACGCACCGGGCCTGGACGGCGCCGGAGTCCTGGTCGATGGCGATGACCTCGACGTTGGTCACGACGCTAAAGGCCTCGGGATACATGTTGGGGTACAGAAATGCCGGGAACATGAGCGGGGCGCTGAGCATCGACCACATCCCGAAGCTCGTCTTCAACATTGGCATCGAGACGCCGCCCTTGCCGTCCGCCCAGCCCGGTGCGATTTTTCATTAGGCATTAGGCATCTCTCATTGGCCATTGAGCGGTTCTCGTCGGCTCCGGACCAGCGTCAGAATCACAAATGACAAATCACAGATCGCAAATCCCAAATCGCAAATCGCAAATTCCGGCTCAGTCTTCGGCGAAGAGGTATTCGAGGTCCGTCGTGGAGAGGTTCCGGGCAAAGCCCTCTTCGCCCAGGACGTCGGCGACCGCCTGGGCCTTGCTTTGCTGAAGCTCCCAGATTTTTTCCTCGACGGTGCCGGGCGAGATAAGCCGATAGGCGTTGACCGTCTGGGTCTGGCCGATGCGGTGGGAACGGTCGATGGCCTGGGCCTCGACGGCCGGGTTCCACCACGGATCGTAGAGGACGACGTAGCTGGCGGTGGTGAGGTTCAGGCCAGTGCCGGCGGCGCGCAGGCTCAGCAGGAACACGGCCGCGGCGGGGTCTTCCTGGAAGGCGTTGACCACTCGGAGGCGGTCCTTGGTATGGCCGGTGAGGATGTGAGTGCGGATTTGACGCTGGCGGCACTCGTTTTCCAGCAGGCGCAGCATCTGCACAAACTGGCTGAAGACCAGCACCTTTTGTCTGTCGGCCAGGAGCGAATCCAGCAGTTCGAAGAGGGTGTCCGTCTTGCCGGAGGGCGAGTCGTTGCCGACCAGCCTCGGGTGGCAGCAGATCTGGCGAAGCCGGGTCAGCGCGGCCAGGACGTGCAGCTTGCTCTTGGCGAGTCCCTTTTCGGCGACGGCCTTCATCACCTGGTCGCGGCTCCGGCGCAACTCGGCCAGGTAGAGTTTCCGCTGCTCCTCCCCAAGCTCGCAGTCGCGGCGCTGCTCGATGCGGTCCGGGAGGTCCTTGGCGACGTGCCGCTTGAGCCGGCGCAGGAGCAGGGGACGCAGCCGGGCGGCCAGGCGCTTCCGGGCAATGCGCAGTTCGGCATCGGCATGTTCTCCGCGCCGCTCGTAGGTTTCGGAGAACTGCTCCTGGTTGCCGAGGTAGGAGGGCTGGATAAAATCCACGATGCTCCACAAGTCCAGCAACCGGTTCTCCAAAGGAGTCCCGGTCAGGGCCAGCCGATGCTCGCATTTCAACTGTTTGACGGATTGGGTGACCTGCGCCCCCGGATTTTTGATGAATTGCGCCTCGTCCAGGATGACCGCCCTGAAGCTGAACTTCTGCAGCTCCTCCAGGTCGCGGCGCAGGAGGGCATAATTGGTGACAATCAGGTCGTGCTGAGGAATCTGCTTGCGCAGGTTATGACGTTCGGCCCCGCTTTCCAAGACCAGCACTTTCATCTCCGGCGTGAACCGGTTCGCCTCCCGCCGCCAGTTGTGCAGCACCGATGCGGGGCAGATGACCAGCGAGGGTTTGGGGCCTTTGCGGTGCCGCCCCTTCAACCAAAGCAGCCATGCCAGAGTCTGAAGCGTTTTGCCCAGGCCCATGTCGTCGGCCAGGATGCCCCCCAGCCCCGCCTGCGCCAAATGGCAAAGGAAATCGAAGCCGGCCTTCTGATAAGGACGCAACTCCGCTCGCAAATCGCCGGGCAAGCCGGTCTCGGGGATGCCGCGGAAGTCTTTGAGACGCTCGCGCAGGGCCTTGGCCTGGGGTGAATCCTGAAACCGCTGGAATCCTTCCTCGTCCAGGTGCGCCGCGTTCTCCAGGCCGATGCGCTGGGCCACCGGCGCCAGCCCGTCGATGCCCAGGTCGGCCATCGTCTCGTGAGCGGACTGGACGGCGGCTGAATCCAGCTCGATCCAGCCCGAGTCGGGCAGCTTGATGAACCGCCCCGTGGCGGTCTGGAGCCGCTCCAGGTCGGCCGCGCTGAGCTTCATTCCTTCGCTTTCCCATTCGGCGGAGACCGATAGCCAATCGATGCCGCTGCCCCGAACAACCACCCGCGGCTTGAGCGCCCGCGGCGCAAGGAAGAGGCGGTGAAAGCCCGGGTTGCCCAAATACTCCGCTTCACGCGGACGCTCCGGCCAGATGCCGGCCAGGGCGCCG
>JBJKSV010000281.1:0-4843 GCA_046703605.1 Limisphaerales bacterium | reverse complement strand
GACCTTATAGCCCCGGCCCTCAAGCATTTGGCGTCCCCCCTCCTCACGGTCCACCAACACCGCGACAAACTCGACATGACCGCCGGCTTGCTCGACCGCCTGGATGGCCGCCAGGGCGGATTCGCCCCGTGTCACGACATCCTCCACAATGACGACATGATCGCCGGGTTTGAAATTGCCCTCGATGAGCTTGTGCTGTCCGTGGGCTTTGGGCGATTTGCGAACTGAGAAGACTTGCAGCTTCATGGGCGCTTCAGAAAGCCTGGAGCCTATCCCGATGGCTAAGGCGACCGGGTCGGCGCCCATGGTCAGGCCGCCAACCGCGTCAATTTGGAGACGATCTCTGCTCGCGCAACCGCGGATCATTTCGAGCATGGTCTGGCCGACCAACAACGCCCCATCCGGGTCAAGGGTCGTCAGCCGACAGTCGAAGTAGAACGAGCTGCGGGCGCCCGAGGCGAGGAGAAACTCACCCCGGAAGACGGACTTCTTCCGCAAGAGTGCCAACAGGCGCGGCTTCGAATCGGTCAAGGCAGAGGCAGTCATGCCCCATCTTTGCCCCATTTAAGGCTCTGGGCAATAGGAATCTGGAATCGCAGGAATTGCTTGTAAAGCGCGGCGCTGGCTTGCGCTTGCCTGGGGGGTCTGGCAAATTGGCCAAAATGCGAGAAAGGATTCGGGCGTGGACAGAGAGTCTGGAAACCTTCATCTTGGAAGTCATCTTCGAGGACCGGCACGGGATGCGAGAGACACTGGTGCGCGGCTCCCTTTACGGCTGCTCGAAGATCTTCCAGGTGCTCATAAAGGTTCGCCGTTTCCTTTACAACATGCGGATTCTCCGCGACTCGACTCTCGGCGTCCAAGTCATCGCGATTGGAAATCTCACCGTCGGGGGGACGGGCAAGACGCCAGTCGTTGAGAAATTCGCACGCGAACTGCGTGACCAAGGGCGGAACGTGGCGATTCTTTCCCGTGGCTACCGTTCCAGGCCCACACCCTTGCACGAGAGACTGCTCAATAAAATGCTCTTGCGCGAAGACACCACACCCCCGCGTGTCGTGTCAGATGGCAAATCGCTTCTGCTCGACTCGGAAATGGCCGGTGACGAGCCTTACATGCTCGCCTCCAATCTCAAAGACGTCGTGGTGCTGGTGGATAAGGACAGGGTCAAAAGTGGACGGTATGCGATACAGAAGTTTGGCTGTGACACGCTGCTGCTCGATGATGGCTTTCAGTATTGGAAGCTCCGGGGCCGGCGCCTGGATATTGTCCTGATTGATCGCCAACAGCCCTTCGGCAACGAGCGTCTCTTGCCTCGCGGCACCCTGCGCGAACCGCCCTCGCACTTGGCGCGGGCGACGGCCATCTTTATCACCAAGAGCGATGGCGACACCAAGCGGTTGCGGAAGCGCTTGGCGCAGCTCAATCCCACCGCGGGCATCATCGAGTGTATTCATCATCCCTTATTCCTTGAGGACGTGTTCACGGGCCAGCGGGTGGGACTCGAGATGCTCAAAGGCCGGCGAGTGGCCTCGATGAGCGGGATTGCCCAGCCCGAGAGCTTCGAGCAGAGCCTGGTGCAACTGGGAGCGGAACTGGTTTATTCGAAGCGGTTCGCCGATCATCACCGGTTCACGCAGCAGGAGGTGCTGAATCTTATCAATCGCAGCAAAAAGCGCCAGGCCGAGACCATCGTCACAACTCAGAAGGATGCCGTCCGCTTTCCAAAGATTGACCGCCGCGACGTGTCGATCTATTTCATGCGGGTGGAAATCAAAATCCTGAGCGGGGCGAACGATTTCGAGGATTGCGTGCGGAAGATCTGCTTCCGTTGAAGTTGGCGCTCCGAGCCCATGATGGAATTGCTCCTTTATTTGCTGGCCCGCGCACTGGTCGCGCTGATTCAGGCCCTGCCGCTGCGATGGGTTGCCTGGCTGGGCCGCGCCGGTGGGGCCCTGGCCTATGGACTGGACGGCCGGCATCGACGGGTGGCCTTGCGCAATCTGCGCCTGTGTTTCGCACGGGAGTTGACGCCTGATGAGATTCGGGCGCTGGCCAAGGAGAATTTCCGGCGCATTGGAGAGAATTACGCCTGTGCGGTGAAGACCGCGGCGATGAGCCTTGAGGAGATCCGACCTCACGTCGAGTTTGTAGCCCCAGCTCAGTTCTTGGGAGAGGCTTCCCGTCAAAGACCGAAGAGCGTCGTGGCAGCGATCGGCCATTTTGGCAATTTCGAGCTTTACGCCAGATTTGGGCAATTCGCGCCGGGGTATCAGTGCGGCACGACCTATCGTGGATTGAGGCAGCCCTCCTTGGACCGTCTGCTCCAAGCATTGCGCCGGCGCTCTGGATGCCAGTTCTTCGAGCGCCGTTTCGAAGGGGCGGCCTTGAAGACCTTCATGCATCAGCCCGGTGTAATTCTAGGCTTGCTCTCCGATCAGCATGCCGGCAAACGCGGGTTGCGGCTCCCCTTTTTCGGACAGGAATGCTCGACTTCTCCAGCCCCGGCGGTGTTTGCGTTGCGATATAACTGCGCCCTCTACACCGGTGTCTGCTATCGGATCGGCCTGGGCCGATGGCGGATCGAGGCAGGCGCTGAAATCCCGACCTGGGAAAAGGGCCAGGCCCGGCCGGTGGAGGCCATCATGCGGGATGTCAACCGAGCCTTTGAAGCCGCTGTGCGCCGCGACCCTGCCAACTGGTTCTGGGTCCACAACCGGTGGAAGCTCCAGCGTCAAGGCGCCGAATCTCAGCGCGCCATCCTGCCCAGGCTGAGCGCGGCGCCGGCGGCCGTCAAGGACTCCGAATGGAGGGGGAAGCCGGGCGAAGGCCCGTTGTGAAAGCGCTCGAGGCAGAACCATTCCGGTTGCTTGTGCGCGGAGTCAACTGGCTTGGCGACGCCGTTATGACCACACCCGCTCTGCAACGGCTCCGGGAATGCTTCCCTCGCGCCCACATTACGCTTTTGACTCACGAGAAACTCGCGGAGCTTTGGCGGGCGCATCCGAGCCTGGACGCAGTGATAGCCTTCGCGCAGGGCGAATCACCCTGGTCCATAGCCAGCCGGCTGCGCCAGGAACGCTTTCAGACCGCCCTTATCTTCCCCAATTCGCCACGCTCCGCCCTCGAGGCCTGGCTTGCTCGCATCCCGTCTCGAATTGGTTACGCCCGCTCTTGGCGGACGTGGCTCCTGACTCAAGCCGTTAAAGACCGCCCGCAACGAATTGCGATGCGCAGGCTTAGCGGGCGGGAGGTTCGCCGCCTCTGCCGCGATGGACGGGAGTCGGCCGATGGTTCAGCGCCCAACTCACCTGGCGCAGGGCATCAAACCCGCGAATACCTGTACCTGGCCGCTGCCATGGGCGCCAGCCCGGAGCCTTTGCCGCCGCGGTTGGCGGTTGCGCCCGGTGAAGTCCAAGCCGCTGCAATGAAGTTTGGACTCGATGGGGCGGGGCCGATGCTGGTCGGTCTGAATCCCGGGGCGGAATACGGACCGGCCAAGCGATGGCCGGTCCAGCGATTCGTTGCCGCTGCGCGGGAGATTGGATCTCAGGAGGACTGCGCCTTCCTGATCTTCGGAGGCCGCTCCGACAGCCCGATCACGGCGGAGCTTGAGGCGGGCCTGGCGGATGCTTCGTTGCCTGTGTTCAACCTCTCCGGGCGGACCTCCTTGCGTGAGTTGTGCGCATTGCTGAAGGTCTGTGGCGTGGTCCTCACCAATGATACCGGCCCCATGCACGTCGCCGCGGCCCTGGGCACTCCGGTCGTTGTCCCGTTCGGCAGCACGTCTCCGGAACTAACTGGGCCGGGTATGATCGGTGACCCGCGCCACCGGCTCCTGAAATCGAGCGCACCGTGTTCTCCTTGTTTCCGCCGCACTTGCCCCGTTGGCCTCCGATGCATGAACAACATCGAGGTGCGAGAAGTCGCGGCGGCTGTTTTGGATTGCGTGAGTCGAGCGCGTCGATCGATGGATTAATGAATGCTGGATAGGCAGGGCGGGGGAGTGGTTGGGGCACAGACGGACTTTTTGGTTTTTGGCGCTTCATATAGGGAAACTTGTTGGACAGAACTTCTCCGGTCTGCCAAGATGCGCAAAATTTGACGGCACATCAGACTTTCGCGCAAACCAGAAAATGATTCACAGTATGACAGGACGAACTATCTCCAAGCCCGTATTCGCTGCTAACAGACCCAGCCTCTGCGATGCCGGCGGATCCTGGATCGTCTCCAGCCTTGCCCTGCTTTTGGCGGGGATCGCCATGCCGGCTGGCGCCCAGTCCCTGCCAGACTGGGAGAATCCCGCTATTACAGGCATCAACAACCAGCCGCCGCACTCGACGATGGTCATTTGCCCGGATGCGCAGACCGCGCTGAACATCCGCTTTGTTGCCAACTCGCAGCGGGTGAAGTCTCCCTTCTACCGCTCGCTGGACGGAGACTGGAAATACCACTACGCCGCCAATCACGCCGACCGGGTTCCGGGCTTCTGGGAGCCATCTTTTGACGACAGCGGATGGGACACGATCCCGGTGCCGTCGAACGTGGAAATGCACGGTTACGGCATCCCCATTTACGTCAATATTCGCTACCCGTGGAAGGGACCATGGAATCCGCCACACATACCGGCCGACGACCCGAATAACACCGTCAACTCCTATCGGCGGAGCTTCACCGTCCCTCGCGCTTGGTCAGGGCGTCATGTCTTTCTGACATTCGATGGCGTCAATTCCTTCTTTTATTTATGGATTAACGGCCAAAAGGTCGGGTTGGGCAAGGACAGCCGCACCCCGGTGGAGTTTGACATCACGCAATATTTGCGGCCGGGCGAGAACCTCCTGGC
>JBJKSV010000280.1:0-2983 GCA_046703605.1 Limisphaerales bacterium | reverse complement strand
AGTTGGTGTCGAGGAAGGGCATCTTGACTCTTGTGCCCTGGCATTGGCCGGTGAACTCGATGAGCGAATACAGTTCCTTGATCGTCGGCGCCCGCCAGTCGGTGTAGCCGCCCACCCGGCACCCCTTGGCACCGGCCAAACCCAATGCTACAACAATCTTCACGCCATTCCTCCGCCGCGCCCTGGCCAGCCGTTTTATGGCCAGGATGCCCAGCATCCCGGCAACGCCGCCTCCTACCGGGATAACCACGACGGCACGGTCTCCGATCTGGTCACCGGCCTGATGTGGGTGCAAGCGCGGGGACCGAAGGTCTCCTGGGCCGAAGCGCTGGCCGGCGCCAAGGGATGCCAGGTGGGCGGCTACAACGATTGGCGCGCGCCGACGATCAAGGAACTGTATTCGCTCATTGAGTTCACCGGCCAATGCCAGGGCACAAGAGTCAAGATGCCCTTCCTCGACACCAACTATTTCGGGTTTGTCTATGGCGACCCTTCGCGAGGCGAACGGAGGATCGACTGCCAGGATTGGAGCGCTACTAAATACATCAGCACGACAATGAGCGGTGATGAGACGGTCTTCGGAGTCAATTTTGCCGATGGGCGTATCAAGGGCTACCCGGTGTTCGATCCGCGCTGGCACAGTCCGCACCGGCTCTTTGTGCGCTACGTCCGGGGCAATCCCGCCTACGGCAAGAACGATTTCCACGATAACACCAACGGCACGAACATCGACCGGGCCACGGGCTTGATGTGGGCGAAAGCCGACAGCGGCGTGGGGCTGAACTGGGAGCAGGCGCTGGCCTGGGTGCAGAAGCTCAACGCGACCAATTATCTCGGCCGCCGCGATTGGCGGCTGCCCAACTCCAAGGAGTTGCAGAGCATCGTCGATTACTCGCGCATCCCGGCCATCGCGCCGGTGTTTCAAATCAGCAAGCTCTCCAATGGGCGGCATCCTTTCTTTTGGACGAGCACGACGCATCTGGATGGGCCGCCCGGCGCTGCGGCCACCGCGGCGGTGTATATCTGCTTTGGCCGGGCGCTGGGCTGGATGCAGTTTCCGCCCGGTTTCGGTGAATTCCACCTGGTGGATGTGCATGGGGCGGGCGCGCAACGCAGCGACCCCAAGACCGGAGACCCCGCCGATTTTCCATACGGGCGCGGCCCGCAGGGGGACGTGATCCGTATCTACAATTACGTTCGTTGCACCCGTGATTGTGCGAGGTGAAAAACAGGCTCCCAACGTGGGCACCGCTCCACCATGGAATTGCGGCGGGTCCCGGATTGTGGAAGGCGGCACAGGGCGGATTCGTATGAAACTGGTCGCCTCCCTGAGAAGAAGACCTCGCCTTTGAATGCCGGGCTGTGTATAACGCGGTGCGTGGACCAGATGCCCAACCGACCGGACGAGAATGCGCGGGCGCGGAAACCCGTTTCGCTGGCATGGCGCTCCAAGGGACTGATCGCAGCGGGCGCGGTGCCGGGCCTTTTCATGGCGGCCCTTGTGATTTTGCGAATCCTGGGACTCATCCGGCCCTTCCAGATACTGACTGACCCAATGTCCCCGACTCTCTCACCGGGAGACCACGTGATGATGGACGGGATCAGCTACTTGCTGAGGAAGCCCCGCCGCGGGGATATCATCGGCTTCCGAGGGGAGGGTGTTCGGTATTTGGAGTCATCCAGCCCCTTCATGAGCCGAATCGTTGGCGAACCCGGTGAGCATGTGTGGATTGACGAGGGACAACTCTATATCGGCGGCCATCGGATGGCGATCCACAACAGGGCTGGAACGATTCGCTACTGGGTGCCCCCGCAGTGGCAAGGCAGTGCGACCAACACCGATCTGATCGTCCCCAAGGGAGAGTTCTTTGTCCTTGGGGACAATTCTCCCGATTGTCTTGACAGCCGCTACTACGGTTGTATCCCCGCCCGGAAGCTGATGGGACGGATGGCATTTTGCTATTGGCCGCCACGGTGCATTGGAGCCATAAGGTGAAGTCCGGCCGCCCAAGCAGAGGTTGCGCACAGAACTCCAAGGCCCCCGCCAAAACAGGCGGACCTGCCGGGGCCTTGCTGCGATTTGAGAGCCAAGATGCTTTCATCCAAATTGACCTCGCCAGCCAGGAGCGGACAGAATCGCCGGCCCGGGGCGATGCTCGCTTGAGCGTCCGGGTCTCCTCGGGTGGATTTGCGGGGCAAACCGACACCTGGGTGCTGGAGGATAGGCTCCGGCGGTTCTGCGCGGCCCTGGCCGCCCTGGAGCGGGACCGCCAGGGAGAGGCTGCGCTGTCGAGCTGTTCGCCCGGTGAACTGGACCTGAGGCTCCATTCCATTGATTGTCGCGGGCACATGGCGGTCGAAGGCTCGGTTGGCATCCATGTCCGGCGAGGGAATTGGCGTCATTGGCACGCGGTTCACTTCGGTTTTGAATTTGACCCATCACAACCGGCAAAGGCCGTTTCAACCGAATGGGTCAAGAGAAACGCAGCCCCGCCGGCTGACACAGAGCCGGCGAAGCAACAGACGGGACATAAGTCCTGAGGTGCTCTGGCCACGGCGTCCGAGATTAAAGAGAGGCTCCCGGTGTGGAGCGCATTGTCGGAATTCTTCCTGCATACCCCCCTGGAGGACTCAGATACTGCCAACGCATTGCCTTGGAGCTGGTCAAATCACCCTATGCTGTGGCTGAGATTGAGGGCATCTTGCGTTTTGAGGTTTATCCCGCGTGTCATCAAAACCTGGTCCGCCTTGCGGGCGAGTGGGGCGGCTTTGACGAGAGCTTGCTTTTGGAGCGGGTCTGCCCGTTCTTCGGACAGCGGCTCAGACGACGGTTTCCGCAATTGCACGGTTGGATGTTCAAGCGTCATTGGAAGAGGGTCCAAGCCGTGGTCATCAAGACCAGAGCAAGGGGCCTCAGGGACTCTTAAGCCCGTAAGAATCGCCGCATGATCGGTCTGGTCCGGGGACTTGGCTTGGCCTCTGG
>JBJKSV010000279.1:0-5808 GCA_046703605.1 Limisphaerales bacterium | reverse complement strand
CTGTAGTAGCTCACTCCGGCTTGCCTGGCACGGTCCCAGAGATAGCCATTAGCCGGGGCGGCGATGGCGAAGCTGCCTTCGCTGGGATAGGGAAATTTGCCGGAACTGTCATGGCCATAGGAAAGCGGCCACATTTTCTTTACGAAGTCGGTGGCGTAAGCCCCCATGCTCCATTCATGGCCGTCGGCGCTGACCTCGCTATTGACGTAAAAATTGTCCAGAAGGACGAACTGGCGGGCTAGTTTGTGGTGGTTGGGGGTCACACGCCAGGGGAAGAGGCAAAGGCTGGGGTCGCCGTTGCCTTCGGGCATGTCGCCCAAGACCTGGTCGTAGGTGCGGTTTTCCTTGATGATATAGAGGCAATACTTGATGGGGGATGGATCGCCCGGCTTGAGAGGGATGGGATTATTAGGCGGGCGGGTGGCGGTGACGCTGGCGTCGGCGTTGAGTGGGCTGCAGCGAATGGCCTGGACGGAATAGAGGGCGAGGCGTTTGAGGAAGCCGGCGCGCGGACGAAGATCGATGATGCTCATGGTGCCGTGATAGAGGGAACCGATGTATTGCCGGTTGTGATTCGTCGAAGTGAGGCCCGGCTCAGGGCCAAAGGGGTCGGCCATCGGAGTAATGCCACGGCCATTGGCGATGAGCAGGCGCTTGCCATCAGGTGTCACGCGCACGGAGGTGGGATACCAACCAGTGGGGATGAAGCCGAGGGAACGGGCCTTGCCGGGGCGGCTCACGTCGAACACGGCGACCACGTCATTATCGGCGTTGGCGACGAAGAGGGTCTTGTCGTCTGGGGAAAGGGCCAGGCTGTTGGGGGTTGAACCCGGAGGCGAATGGGGGTAAAGGGCGGCCCAGATTGTCTCGAGGGGTTTGCCCGAGTCCGTATCAAAAACGCTAACCGTGTTGCGATTACCGTTGGCGACGAAGAGGTACTTGCCCGAATGGGTGAGGGCCATTTCACACGGATGCTCCTGCGCGGGCCATGTGGCGATGACGCGGTCGGTTTTCAAGTCGAGCACCGCGACGGCCGAATGCGCCCAGAGGCTGATATAGAGGCGGCCGCGTTTTTCGTCGAGCAGGCATCCATAGGGGAAAGTGTCGCCGGGCTTTTCCGAGAAGAGAGCGGCCTGGGCGCGTTTGTTGGCGGCGGCGATGGAGAAGTTTTTGGATGGTGTGACCGGCGCGGAGGAGAGGGCCGGAAGGTTTGTGCCCAAGGGGATGTCCAGCGTCTTGGGAGTTGGCAGCAGATCGACGCGGGTCAGGCGATGTCCCCAGACATTGGCTACGTACAGGTGGCGGGTCGCTTTATCCACAGCCAGTCCGGCCGGAACGGCGCGTTCTTTACGGTCGCGCAGCTTAATTCGGATGTGGTCCAAGAGTCTGCCCTCATTGAAGCTATACTCGTGGATCACCTCATCCCCTGCCCCGCTGCAGAAGAGTCTTTTGCCGTCACTCGAGAAGGCCAGTCCGTAGAAGGCCTCATGGACCGGCTTGCGTGAGACAACCTTGCCTTGCAGAAGATCGACTATCAGGATTTCGTGCGCGCTAAACCCGCAGTGCAAGACCGCGGCATAGCGGCTGCCGGGATGGACGGCGATATTGACGGGAAAATCCGCCAACTCGACTTGGCGTCCCGCCGGGCGCAGCGACCATTGGTTGTGGAGGAGAATCGAGCCGTCCGGCTGCCGGCCGGGCAACCGGGGCTGAGTGAGGGCGAGGGAGGCGGTGTTGCTGAACCGGGCGGTGGTCTGGCGTGGCCCTGGGGTGCAGGAAACGAGGGCAGCCATCGTAACGCCGGCGCCAAAGAATTTAAGAGTTCGCATAAGAGACCGTGGCAGTCTGCCGGTTTGGCGCCCCGGACGTAAAGGGAGAATTCGAGGATAGGAAACATTGCTCTTGCCCTCTGGGCGACCTGGGTCTCGTCCCGGCTTTTAGCCGGTTGGTCACTGCGGAGTGGTGTTTGGGGGTGGATCAAGCTTAGGATTGGAGCCGATGAAGATTGAACTGGAAACAGCCTGCCTGTATGGAAGAGGAAGCAGTTCAAGTGAGTGACCTCGTTCAGAGCGTTTCGGGGGAAAGGGCGCGTCCGGCAAAGCGGCGCCGGATGGTGCTGATCTGCGCCGCGGCCTGGACGATATTTGTTGGGTTGTCGCTGTGGTGGCTGCTGCGAGGCAACGCGGGGCCTCGGGTCCAGTTTGTTCACGAGGCGAAGACGCTGCTGCCGCCGGGCACGGGAAGATTGCAGGGCTGGGTGACAACCGAGATGGGGTTCCCACGGCTGTGCCCCTGGCTTTTGTTCGGCCCGTACGTCTTTCTCGTGGCTTCCTATTTCCCACTGGAGCGCGGCAGGCTATGGCTCCATTTGCCGTTGAACGTCGCCGTATGCGCGGCCTTTTTGGCGGCGTCGCGCGGGATTAACGCTCACACGCGCATGCTCTTTACGAAGGTGACCATCGTCAACTCCGACCCAGCCAAGGCAGAGGCCGAATCAGCGACCACCGGGGTACAGATCTCTGTGTCGCAAGGGTTCAGACCGACGGCGGCGCAGGAAGGCTCGCTGGCGAGGCGTGACAGCAAGGACTCCCTGTGGCGCGCAAAGGACCAAAGGCCGCTCAGTCTCTCAGCCGACACAAACGCCGCGAACCTGCTCCTTCGACTCCGCTCCGGGCCGACTCCACCCAAGCTGGCACTTCGGCACCCGGGCCTCTGGTCAATGTTGCTGGATCTCCTGGCGTACGGGGCGATCGCCGGGCTGGCGCATTCGGTCCACTTTTACCGCCGTTTTCGGGAGCGGGAGCATCGCGCGCTGTTCCTTGAATCCAACCTTGCTAAAGCCCGGCTCAACGCCTTGAGCGCCCAACTCCAGCCGCATTTCCTTTTTAATAGCCTGAATGCCATCGCCACGCTGCTGCGGCGCGACCCGCGCTTGGCGGAGGCGACGCTGATATCGCTGAGCGAGTTGCTGCGGCTGGCGCTGAGCCATTCCGAGACGCAGGAAGTTCCGTTGCGCGAGGAGTTGAGGTTCGTTGAGTGTTACCTGCGCATCCAGCAAACGCGGTTTGGACAGAGGCTGCGGTTCGAGGAGAGCGTCGAGCCGGAGGCGTTGGAATGCCTGGTGCCGACGCTGGTGCTGCAGCCGTTAGTTGAAAATGCCATCCGGCATGGCATCGAGCCTGCCGGGAGGGCGGGATTGGTGCGGTTGGCGGCGCGGCGGCGTGACGGGAGGCTGGAGCTGTCGGTCGAGGACGACGGCGTGGGGTTGAGCAAGACGGCGGTTAACGTGCCAGGGCTGAAGACCACCAACGTTGAGGCCAGCGCCGTCCCGGGGCATACTGCGAGCGGCGGCGTCCCGGCGGCGCATCTGCTCCCGCGGCAGGGAACAGGAATTGGATTGGCCAATCTACAGGCCCGACTCGAGGCGCTTTATGGCGCGGACCAGGAGCTCGAGTTGGCGCCCCGGATTGAGGGAGGTCTCACTGTGCGAGTGGAAATTCCCTGGCGTTCAGGCACCGCTGCCGCAAGTCCCGGCCATTCCAGGCTTCCGTGAAAGTTCGGGTTATTATTGCCGACGACGAGCCGCTGGCATGCGAGCGGATACGCTCGTTTCTGGCGGAGGAGCCGGATGTGGAGATTCTGGCGGAATGCCCGAACGGAGCCAAAGCGCTCAAGGCGACGCAGGAACTGCGTCCGGATCTGCTCTTTTTGGACGTGCAGATGCCCCGGCTGAACGGGTTTGAGGTTCTGGAGGCGCTGGAGTCGGGAGCCAGGCCTGTTGTGATCTTTACGACCGCCCATGACGAGCACGCCATCCGCGCATTTGAGGTCAATGCGCTCGATTACCTGCTCAAACCTTTCACCGAGGCGCGCTTCAAGATGGCCCTGCAACGCGCACGGGACGAGTTGGACAAAGGAACGCCGCGGCGCGAGGACCCGCGGTTTTCGGCACTGCTGGACCATGTCCACACAAGGATTCCGGGCGGCGGCCGCATTCTGGTTCGCTCGCCGGAACGGATTCTCTTTCTCAAGCCCGAGGAGATCGACCACGTGGAGTCCGCCGGCAATTACGTAGTGCTGCACACCGGCAAGGAACGGCATATTCTGCGGGAGACCACCGCCGCCATGGAGATGCGGTTGGCCCCGGCGGGATTCATGCGCATCAGCCGCTCGGTCATTGTGAATTTATCGCGCATTCGGGAGGTGCAGTCCCTCGGTCCCGGCCAGTACTCGGTTTTGCTGAAGACCGGCGCGCGGCTGGAGATGACTTGCAGGCTTAGCGAACTGCAGGAGCGGCTTGCGGAGATTTGACGATAGGCAAACCCTTGAGCGGCAGTGCCGCGTAGCGTTTGAGGGTCTGGGTCACGGGATCGACGCCGATGCCGACGCTTTCCAGCGCGGTAACGCCCAGCAGCGGCTCCGCGTTGTCCGGGCCAAAGATGATCTTCGTGACCGTGTCCGAACCCATAAAGGAGAGGCGCGCGAAGCCAAACTCGTATTCGACCGGCGCCCCGTTCGCCAACTCGTAAGTCTCCCGCCCCTCCGTCTCGATGCCCGCTTCTCGCAGGTCCTTGCCTGGCCCCAGGCACACGATGGCGCCTGTGTCCACCAGGAACGACGCCGTGTAAGGCGGCCCGGACTTCTGCAGGTTGAAGACCGAGACGGTGACGTGTGTGGAGCCCATTTCGGGTCAAGCTAGTACGTGCCGTCGGCACTGTCAATCCTATGGCCCCGCATAATTCGCGGCCCTCCCACGCTGCGCACTGGTCTCACACACAAACCAATTGGTAATCGTCCCCTGTGCTGCGCCCCTCGTCCCGAATTCAGGCTTGATTGGTCACATTCCAGTCGCGGGGGCTCGCCAACCGGCTCAGAGTAAGCGCGAAGTTTGAAACAAAACGGAATGAACGGGTTTATTAGATTGAGGCGCGTTGACGTGGGCACCCTCGACTGGTTGCGGTTTCAGGCCGGACATGCGCTTGCAACATCATGGGCCTGGGTTGCGTTTGCCGCAGCCGTTGAGGGTGCTCGCTTCAGTTTAATAACCCGAGACACAAACCAATGAAAGCAAAATATGTACTATTGGGTGCGGTGCTGGCGCTGGCGGCGGGCGGGTTCTGGTTCGCACGGGCGGCGTGGCGGGCGCACCGCCAAGTGGTGACCCTGAATGTTCGGGAAATGCCGCTGGAGCAGGTCTTGGGCAAGATCGAAAGGCAAACCTGGGCGAAGATCCGGGCCGAGAAGGCGCTCAACTCCGCGCGCATTACGCTGCATGTGACGGACATGCCCCTGCGCGACGTTCTGAACCGCATCGGGCAACAGGCCGGCGCGCATTGGTCCACCATCTATGCGGTGTATGATTCGGGACGGGCGCTGGAGGCGCTGGATGAGGCGTTGCGTGGGAGCGGCAGGCTGGAGTCCGCAGGCTGGAAGCGCATCGCGCCGGAACTGCCCTCGGCCGGGACGCCGGGGCAACCGCCAGGCAGCCCTGAGTTTTCACAAGCCCCTGCCGGTGCGGCCCCACCGCCAGGACGAGGGATGATGTTGATGCGGCGGGGAAGGAATGGGTCCGCCATCTTCGAGGGCGGACCGGGAGGCCATAGCGAAGTGTGGTATCCGGAGGAGTTGGTGGTGGAATCGGCGCTGGGGTTGCGGCTTGGAGACGGCCACAACGCGGCGCCGACGGCCGAGGTGGCCGCCCAAACTGCCAGGAAAGTGAGCGGAAAGTGGACGACTTACCTGGCGTTCAGCAAATCGAGTATAGGGGTGGGCTTCATGCCGCCGCCTCCGCCGGGAGCCAAACAGCCA
>JBJKSV010000278.1:0-3526 GCA_046703605.1 Limisphaerales bacterium | reverse complement strand
AGAGGGATACATGCTGGGGGGCTGCCGCTTAAGGTGCTTGTTCTCATCAGCTACATTACAACATGCTTTCAGAGCCAGGGATTTTAGACGTTCGAATAGACTGAGTTTCGCAGGATGGTGAAACCTTTGATCAGCTCCTGGATGCCCCGGTGCAGGTCCCACTCCGGCTTGAAGCCGGCGGCGGCGATGCGGGCGTTAGAGACGATGTAGTCCCGCTTGTCCGGGTCTTCGCCAATGGGCGCCTCCAGATAGACAAACCGGGGCAGGTGCTGGCGGATGACGGCGCAGAGCTCCAACTTGGAAAGGTTCGCGTCGTCCAAGCCCACGTTGTAGGCATTGCCTTTCATCGCCTCGAAATGCTCCAAACCATGGGCGAACACGCGCGCCACGTCGCGGACATGGATGTAGTTGCGCTTGAAATGCCCTTCAAAAATCACCACCGCCCGATCATTCACAGCGCGATAGACGAAATCGTTCACCAGCAAATCAATCCGCATTCGGGGAGAGACCCCAAATACGGTCGCCAGCCGAAAGCTGATGCTATTCTCCCGCCTCAACACGCTCTCCTCCGCCTTCACTTTGGTGGTGCCGTATAGAGAGATTGGCCGCAGCGGGGTATCTTCAGTGCAGTATTTGCCCTTTTCGCCGACCCCGTATCCGCTATTCGTCACGGGGATCAAGATCCGCTGCTCCTTGGAGGTGATTCGGCAGAGCATCTCGACCGCCTCGTAGTTGGTCGAATTCGCCCCGACGCGGTCTCGGTCGCAAAGGGGAGCGCCGACCAGGGCCGCCAAAGGAACGACGACATCGGCGCTGGCAACGAGTTTCTTCATGAGCTGCTCGTCACGGCAATCGCCGCGCACAACCTGGAAGGTGCTAAAGTGGCAGCAATCGGTCAGGCTGCTCTGCCCAAACATGAAGTTGTCCAGCACAGTCACTTCATGGCCCAGCTTCAACAAAGCCGGGGTCAAAACCGAGCCGATATATCCGGCCCCGCCGGTAATTAAGATTCGCATGGGCGAATTGTGCTCGACTTTGATCTCCCGTTCAATTCCAGATTACAAGGCTCGAGATATCCTCAAGCGGCGCGAATTTGCCGCATTTGGCCTCGCCCTTGCCGCCTCCGCCGCTTGCCTCACAATCAAAACTGGCCCAAGTTGACGACCTCCATGACCTCGTCGCCCATGGCCACCGCGTAGATCTTCTGCCGGCTCAAAAACTTCACCAGCGAGGGGGCCAGATAGACGCTGGCCACCGCCGGATAAATTGTCTTGCCCCGGACTTCGGGGAAAAACTCGGGCAACATCTCCAGCTTCCGCAAGTATTCGGCGGCTTGCGCCGCGTCCAGGTGTCGTTTGACCTCAATAGCCAAGGCCTTAGTCTGCCCGGTAGCCAGCAAATCGATTTCCATCGTTTCGCCGGGCTTGGACGGGTGCTTTCTCACCAGGCGAATGCCGCAGCCGGTGGCTTCCTCGCTCACGAAAACCGCCTTGGCCAGTTGGAATCCGCAAGGCGCCACCATGTCTTTGATGAGCGTGCCCATGCTGTCGGAGAGCTCGGCCATCCGCTTGTTGAAGTCTCTGCGCTCCGCTTTGGCCTCTTCCACGTATTGTTTCCATTCCAGGCGATCTTGTTCGCGCTGCTTCTCGGCCTGTTCGTGCCGTCTCTCAGCCAGGTCGTGCCGTCTCTCAGCCAGTTCGCGTTGCTTGTCGGCCTCCTGCTGCATCTCCAGCAGCCGCCGGTCGGTGCGGGCGTTGCTGGCCCGCATTTCAGCGACCTCCTCGTGAATGGCCGCCAGCATCAAGTTCGTCTGGCTGACAAACTTGGCCAGGACCTCTTCCAGGTTGGTTACTCGCTCTTCGATTACCATTCACCCATAGAGTAGCCCCGCGGCGATGCCGGTCAAGCCTCCCTCGGCCCCCGCGCGCGAGATGGAACCGCTAAAATGAGCCCAGCGTCTCCAGCACCGCCCGGATGCGCGGCACCTCATGCGTCCGGAACAGATCGGTCTTGCCCAACGCGCCCAGAACGGCAAAGAACGGCTCCGCGCAGCGGAATTCCTCGCCGAAATGCTCGAAGGCATGCGGGAGCGCGTGGCAGACGGGGAAGCCGAGAGTCCGGAGCCGGAATGTGTTCAGGAAGATGGTCATTTGACGACGGACGCGCGTGGCGCTGTCCTGCAGGTTGCGATAGTAGAAGCCCAGGCCGGGGTCCAGGATGAATCTGTCGAGCCCCTGGCGAGACCCGATCTCAATCTGCCGCTCAAAATACTCCTTCATCTTTGGTATGGGATCGGCGCTCAAATCGAGGTCGCCCACTTCGCGCACGTTTGCGCCTTGCACATAACATAGGATTACGGCGGCGCCGGTGCTGGCCGCCATTCCGAACAATTCCTGACTGCCCTCGGTTCCCGTGAGGTTCAGGACATCGGCGCCGGCTTCCAGGCAAGTCCGCGCGACGGCCAAGGAGTAAGTCTCCACGGAGACGAGAATGGCCGATTCTTTCAGCGCTCGGATAACCGGCAACAGGGAGCGCGTCTGCGCCTCCTCTTCCACCCGCGCGGCGTGCGCGAGGGTCGATTCCGCTCCGATATCGACGATGTCCGCGCCCTGGGCGCTTAAAACCCGGCCCCGGCGCTCGGCCATCTCCGCGGTCAGGCACACGCTCTCCCGATACCAGGAATCGGGCGACAGGTTGATGACGCCCATGATGGCTGGGCGCGAATTGAAGAGGAAAGAGCGCCCGCCAATCGTGAATTCCTTCACGGTCGCCTGGACGGCGGCGCGATTGCGCTCAAACAAGTCGGCCAGATATTCCAGTTGCAACATAGGGTGTCAAGGGACATCCAAAGGCAGCAACACACTCACCGTTGTGCCCTGATTCAGTTTGGATTTGATCTTCAGCTTTCCATGGTGAGTTTCGACCACGCGCGCAACGATGGCCAGGCCGAGTCCGGCGCCTCGGCGCTTGGTCGTTTTCAGCACGGATGAAAAGGCGCGCCGGCGTTGCTCTTCGCTCATCCCGCGGCCTGTGTCTTTGAATTCGATGGCCACGTAGGCTGGGCGGGATGCGCCGGCTGCCCCAACCCAGTGCGAGCGGATAGTGAGCACACCGCCTTCGGGCATCGCTTCGGCCCCGTTGAGAATGAGATTGAGAAAGGCCTGCTCAAGCTGCGTCGGCTCACCCCTGATCTGAGGCAAATCCGGCTGAAGCGCCCACTCCAGGCGCACGCCCTGGTGCTTGAGCTTGTGCCGGACGAGCAATCCCAACTCCTCCATCAGCCGATTCAGGTCCACCGCCTCGAACCGCGGTTCGGTCGAGCGGGCGAAGTCGAGGACCTGCTCGACGATTTTATTCAGGTGCTCGATCTTCTCGTCGATGTTGGGGGCGTCCTTGGCGCGTGGGTCACCGGAAGGGAATCGCAGGTCCAGCGAGTGGTAGAGCATTTTCATCACCGTCAACGGATTGCGAATCTCGTGCGCCACCTCCGCCGCCAGCAGGCCCAGGGCGGCGAGTTTGTCGTCTG
>JBJKSV010000277.1:0-4187 GCA_046703605.1 Limisphaerales bacterium | reverse complement strand
GGCAAAATAGGTCTCGCAGCGCGCCTTGTCCGCGAAGGGTTCGACCGACACAGTGACGCCGTTGCTTTCGACTGACTTGATGGTGCTGTCCGCCGCGCCGCCAGTCCTGGCGGCGCTGGAGTATTCGGGCAGGCGCTCCGGTGTGCCACAACCAAAGAGGCCCACTAAGGCCAGCCCAACTGGCAAGAAGAGTCGAGTTTTCATAGTTCAATAGGTGCTTGTTTAAGAGTGCCCATAAGGCGAAGGGAGCCAATATCGTCCTGGAGCCAGCCGGACGTTTTTCCTCCGCGTCGCTGGCTCCAGGCCAACGCGTGGCTAGTGCCCCAAGTAGTGCGCCCGAAACAATCCGGCGGCGCCACTAACATTCACGTCCTGGGTGTTGCTGGTGGCCGTAGGCATAAACGGGGCGCCGAGACTGTTCCAAGCGCCTCCCGCGACGGGCGCAAACTCGATCTGGTAATTGTCGTACGGCGACAGGTTGTCGAAATCCAATCGCATCACCTGTGTCACGCTGCTCGGCCAAACAAAGGCCGTCGGAGGTGGCGCGATGGCAATGACGAGCCCGTTGACATAACCACTGCCGGGGCTGTCCAGGACGATGTTGGTCACGGTGCCGGTAGCGGGGTCCACAAAGGCGCTGAGAGCCGCGCCGGTCCCCGCGCCATACACGGTCACAGCCGGGTTGGTGGTGTAACCAGACCCTCCGCGGGCCAAGGTGACGCCGATGAGGAACCCATTGATGACCTGCCCGGTGGCGGTCGCCTGCTGTGGAAACGGCACGGGGGCGAAAACGTAACTGGACGCGCTCACCGTCCCGGGAAACAGCCGCGTGTACATCGAGTTGGTGGCAGTAAATTGGTCCCCCAAGCTCGTGTGTACGCCCTCAACGATGGCCTGAAGCTGATAGTTGGTACCCGCCTGCAGGCCGGCAAAGCTCAAGAGAGACAGGGGGGAGATGCCGATGACCGGCTGTGAAATGAACGGCGGCGCGATGACCACCGCTGGGTCGCTGGTATAGCCTTGCCCGGGATTCGAGACGTCCACCTCGACCACCACGCCATTGCTGACAACGGCTGTAGCCTGCGCCCCGCTCCCTGCTCCGCCAATAATTCTCACAGGTGGCGTGTTTGTGTAGGCCCACCCCGTGTCGAGAATAGTGGCCCCGACCACAAAGCCGTTTACGACGGTTGCCGTGGCGGTCGCGGAGTGCGGAGTTTCCTGAATCGTCAGGATGGCGGGCTGGCTAACAACCACTCCGGCCACGTTGCTGACTGTGACCGAGTACGCCCCTGCATCCCCCGCGTTGAGGTGGGTAATTGTCAGAAGATTGCTTTCAGAGCCGCTAATACGGCCAGTATCGGTCAGGTTGGTGCCATTCAGGGTCCATTGGTAGTAGAGCGGGGAAATGCCTGACGCCAGAACCTTCAACTGCGCGGTGCCGCCCGCCAGATCTGTCTGGCCAACCGGCGAGCTAGTAATCGCGAGCGCTTGCTTTGAGGGGGTTCCGATTACGACGATGTCATCAACGTAAATCTCGCTTACGCCAGTAATATCCGCGACGGCGAGCACAATGTTTGTAACCATGCCGTTAATTGGCACCACGAATGTATTTGGGCCTGCCGGAGAGTCGAAAAGGCCCGCCTCAATGCTGACACCGCCGATTGTGAGATCCCAAAATCCACGCGGCAGAGACGTTGGATTGACATTTGTAAAAACAACCCCAGACGATCCCCAATCGCCGTCCATCTCAATCGATTTGAACGAAATTTGAGATACATTGGCTCCGCCGGGGAATGTGATTGTCATGAACGTAACGTTATCCCAGAAGCAGTTGGCGGGACAGGTGGTCTTTCCGAACCCGAACGCCCTTGGGCTTCCTAGAACAGCCCGGTTTTCCACACCCGGAGGCGTGGTAAACGTTCCCCTCGTGCTGACGGATATTCTTGGGTCATAAGTTGCCCCCTCGAATCCCTCGGACAGCAATATAGGTGCATTCGTCTGTGCCTGCGCCAAGGCCGTGATGGTGATTAAACCAGCAACGATTACCCCCCGTTCTAGTATGATTTTGTTCTTCATATCCTATTTGTGTTGTTTTAGCTGACTGATGTTCTTGACTTTTAGTTTTAGTTCGCAAGCTATGGATGTCCATGGACGACCACCTGCTGCAACCATGTCCGGAGCCCGGCGCACTACACCTTCAACCGCTGATTCCGGAATCTCAGTCGCCAGGCCACAGGCAAATTTCGCATCCTTGGGGAACGTCTCCCAGCGCCACACCCGTCGCTATTAGAGGCGGGTTTGGCCAAGTAGGTGCTGTCCCCCCGCGCCAGGGCACGCCGCCCGGGCGGGTGTGGACTCTTCCAACCAGGCGGAGCCGCAAGCCCACGCTTGCGGCATGACGGGGCCACCTCGTGGTGAAGGAGTTAGGGCATCTGCGCGCTCCGGCGGAGCGGCATGAAATCGGGCCATTCATGGAGATACTCCTCGCACGAGGAAGCGGAATGCAATCGGCCTTTTCGCTTCGATTTTCCAACGGCTCCGCCAGAAGAGTCGGTTCCATGCTGGTATGGTCAATCCAGGGTTTGGTCGGCGAACGGAAGGAGATTAGACAAAGTGCTGTCCCGATCGCAAGAACTGATTCTTGTTGGAAGTCCTCCCGCTGAGGTTTCGCAAATCTCTCGCCGGCGAAGCACGGCAACCACCAGCGCGAGACGGCGCGCCTGCTACCGGCAGATGGCGGAGAGTCTTGCGGATTCCCGCACGTTCGGGTCCTTAGAGCCATCTTTATGAGAGCGATCCTGTTCATTGAGAATATCATCTTTGCTTCTACTCACGCATCGAGAAAATATCTGTCCGGGTTACGGGCGGCTTCGAAAAAGGGGCGGGAATCCCCCGCACCGGGTCGAACTACCACGCAATGGCAAAGCGGGGCTCGCCCGGAAGCTGCGCCTGTCCGGCCTCTCCGGAATGGGACACGAGCATGGGCTCCTCGGCGGCAGGTGTTTACCTCGGCGCACTCAGAGATTGCCCTTTGCGGTTCGCCGCTGGTGGAATACAGTGCCAAGATGAGTACCGTGCAAGAAATCGAGACCGCGCTCAGCCAACTAGCGCCGGAGGAGTTTCGGGAGGTGGAACGTTGGATGGACGCTTGGAGGCAGCGCCTGCCTGAAGCCGACGCGGCCTTTGCCCTGGAGGAGTACGGCGTTACCCGCGAGGAACTTGACCAGTTCGACGAGCGCATGCTCGCCAAAGTTGCCGAGGCGGAGAAACAGGGCGCCATGCGGCCGTTCACCGGCGATATCGAAAAAGACGCCGCCGAGTGAAGCGGGCGCTGCTCCATCCGGACTTCCGTGCCCAAATCCGGGCACTGGGCCGCCCGTTGAGGACCGAAATCGGTCAGGCCATCGAGGCCGTCGAGAAAGGATTCGGGCAACCGCACCTCCACGCTGGGCTCGGCGTTCGCAAACTCAGCCGGCTGCATTATGAGATGCGCGTTGGTCTGGCGCTGCGTCTCATCTTCATGGACCAGCCGGACGGTCTGAAATTTGTATTTCTTGGCAATCATGGCCAGGTTCGGAGGTTCCTTAAAGGCGTTCTCTGAAATCACAACCATAGCGCGCGTGACAAGCGCCGAGACTCGCGGTGGATAATCCGCACCTGACGCATCACGGTCGCTTCATCTTTGTTTCCACTCACATATCAGTCGCACTGATAGATTCCTGGTTTCACTTTCTCTTCTGCCCCGAGCCGGCCTTGCTCATGCCGGACTCGTGGCTTCTACCATGGTTATGAGGAAAAGAAACTGAAACGTTTCACATTATTTTAGCTTGCGGGGGCTTGGCCACTGGCTAGAGTGCCGATGTCTCAGAAAAGTTGCAGGCACGCCATGCATCGCGACACCGGAAATCTTGAGGTCTCGGACAAGCAAGGCGCGTGGGTTACCACGCATTGGAGCGTGGTTCTCAGCGCCCAGGACCCCTCATCCCCCGGCGCGACTGAGGCCCTGGAGACACTCTGCCGGACATATTGGTATCCTCTCTATGCCTATGCCAGGCGCGCGGGGCACGACGAAGACGCTGCCTGCGACCTGACTCAGGGGTTTTTCGCCAAGCTCCTGGAGAAGAATTATATCGGCCAGGCGAATCGCGGCAGAGGCCGGTTCCGCAGCTTTCTCCTAACCGCTTTCA
>JBJKSV010000276.1:0-5943 GCA_046703605.1 Limisphaerales bacterium | reverse complement strand
GAGCGGCGCCTTCGGGTTCACCTGCGGGGTGGAATGGCTGGCGGCGGAGAAGATCGATGTGCATGAAATGAGCGGGCTGGGCTGGGGCAACCCTGAGGATCTCATCCCCGAGTTGGCCAGACTCAACCAGGTCTTGACCGAACATCCCTGCTTTTTTGACGGCGCGCGGCTTGCCCGGCTTACCCCGCCGGGTTCCCCAGTCCTGGCCCTGGTGCGCGAATCCGGCGAGGGGAAAGACGAAGTGCTGGTGCTAGTCAACCTGGACGTGGAGCGCGCGAATTCAATTCGCCTGGACCTGATGGCCGCCGGCCAGGCCTCACGCCGTCCTCAGATTCACACAATTCAACCAACGTCCGGCGGCGGCGTCAGTCAGCCCCAAACGACCGCGGCCCCTGGGCCGGGGCCGGGCGGCGTTCCGAGCCTGGACCGGGCGCGTTCCGGACTGTCGGATTGGGTGGATTTGCTCGGCCAATCCGCGCCGGCAATGCAGCCTGGCCCCAGTGGCGGCTCCATCATCACCTTGCCCCCCGGCGCGGCTTATTGCCTGGCGCCGAGCCTGACGCCACGCGGATTGGCAGGAAATGAGTATCGTCGCGCTCGCGCCCAGGCGGCGTGGGCGGCTGCGGCGCTCCATGCCATAATGCCTATGGACAATATTAGCGAGATTGATTGGCTGATCCTGGCTGCTGAAGTGGACAGATCGCCCCTCGATTTCCTGGTGGCCTGCTCCGAGTTAGCCGGGCAAAACCGTCCAACAGACGGTGAGATCTCCGGGGAGGCCTTCCAGCGTGTCTTGCGCCGCGCACTCGAGCGGGAGAGCTTTCCGCGCGTGGTAACCTGGACACTGTTGGATTGCGCGCGCGTCACGTTGGTTCCTCCAGAGCATTGGCTCCTGGTCCAGGACACCGCCCCATTCCGTGCCTCCATGCGTACGACAAATGGGGGCGTGCAGCGGAACGTCGAGTCCGTGCCGGTGCGGGGCGGTCATGTCGCGTGTTTCGCGCCTGTGCTGACTCAGTCTGGCGAGGGTCTTTCGGGCATTGGCCAGGCAGACGCCAAACTGAGCTTGGAACGTTACGCAGACCGGGAGCAGCATCTCGAAGGAATGATTCGATTCCTTCCCCAAACGCCGGATATGCGTGGGTTCGGGCGCCGAACCCCCACTTCGGGTCTTCAGCCGACAGACCTCGTCCTGCTAACCAACGGACGAGGCGGCATGGCCCGGCTCTGTGTGGATGTGGGGCGAATCAACTCGAAGTACGATTGCGTTCTGGGCGCGAATCTGCACCGGTCGCTGCCGGTGGACCGCCACGTCCTGGCCAAGCGCCTCCGTGTTTGGGTTAATGCCGACGGATTTATTTCGCCAATGGACTTTAGCAGCTTGGCGGCATTCGAACCCGGCCCGCCTTCGGTCTGGCACTTTGTTGCCAATGCCGGCGATGGACGGACTGTACAAATCCGCATGTCGGCCGAAATGGTCGAGGGACGGAATACGACCGTGTTTCGTTTCAGCCGACCCAGGGCCGAGGAGGCAAGCGGCAAACAGCTCCCGCCGGAGGCCGACGTCCGCCTCACCGTGCGCGTGGGAATTGAAGACCGCAATTTTCACTGGGAGACTCACCGCAACGGCGGGGCAGAGCACCATTTCGATAAGCACACCCACGCACTGGCGGCCGGTGCCGCCGGAGAGACCACCATGGGAGCAAAGGCTGGCTTCGCCTTCACGCCCGCCGCGGACCGGCAGCTTCGCGTGTTTTCAGAAACCGGCGCTTATCATTCGCAGCCGGAATGGAGCCAGAACATTCTCCATCCGGTCGAACAGAGTCGCGGCCAGGTCGCGAGCGGAGATGCCTATAGCCCGGGATGGTTTGAGCTGCCCTTGGAGAAGGGGACAAGCCACACCCTGGTGGTTACATCTGAGCCGTCCGATGCCTGCCAGCCCGTGAAGGTACTTGGGGGCGACAACGCGGCTGATGCGGAAGATGCGTTTGGCAGCCAATTGCTCCAGGCGACGCGCGCATTCGTCGTGAGGCGAGGCGAGGGCAAGACCGTCATTGCGGGCTATCCATGGTTTCTGGACTGGGGCCGGGATAGCTTTATTTGCGCGCGTGGATTACTTGCGGCCGGGTTGATTGAAGAAGTCAAGCAGTTGGTGGTGACCTTCGCCCGGTTCGAGAAGGACGGTACACTGCCAAACACCATCTTTGGGGAGGATGCCTCGAATCGCGACACATCCGACGCCCCGCTCTGGTTCGGTCTGGTCTGCGAAGAACTTGCCTCCGTCCTCGAACACCGGCACGGACAACTCCCTCCGGCCAAAGAAGGTTCCGACGCGCGTCTCTCGAGCCTTTATGACACGCGTGTGGATAGCTCGGGACGCAAGCTCCGAGAGGTGTTGGAGAGCATCGCCCGCAATTACATCAAGGGCACTCCCAATCGCATCCGCATGGACCCCGCGTCGGCGTTGATATGGAGTCCGAGCCACTTCACCTGGATGGACACTAATTTCCCGGCCTGCACTCCGCGCGAAGGCTATCCCGTGGAGTTGCAGGCGCTCTGGATTCGCCTCCTACGCCAGTTGGCCGCTCTGGCCGGCGGCAACGAAACCGCTTATTGGAATGGTTTGGCGGAGCAGGCCCTTGGCTCGTTGCGGACTCTCTTCTGGCGGACGGAGCTTGGCTATTTCGCGGACCTCCTAAAGGCGGGGCCGGGCCAGCCGGCCAGTTCGGCGGTCGTGGACGATGCCCTGAGGAGCAACTGTTTATTGCCGCTGAGCCTGGGCCTTGCGGATGCAGCGCAAGCCAGGCGTTGCGTCGAAGCCGCGCGCCGCTTTCTCCTGGTTCCCGGGGCCTTGCGCTCCCTGGCGCCGCTGCCGGTGAAAGTGCCGCTCCCCAACATGGGCAACCAGGGCCAACTGCTCAACAATCCTTCGAGGCCTTACTGGGGCCGGTACGAAGGCGATGAGGACACGCGGCGCAAACCCGCGTATCATAATGGAACCGCTTGGGTCTGGAGTTTGCCGGTCTTTTGCGAGGCCTTGGCACGGGCATGGAACTTTGCCCCGGAAGCGGTCGCGGCGGCGAAGGCCTACTTGGGCAGCGCCGCCTCGCTGCTTCTGGAAGGCTGCCTCGGCCAGCTCCCCGAAGTGCTGGATGGGGATTATCCCCACAGGCAAAGAGGCTGCGACGCCCAAGCCTGGAGCGTGACCGAGTCGCTGCGAGTTTGGAGGCTGATTATTGACTTCCGGCGCCTTTGACCCGCATCCGTAGCGCGTAAAGACCCTTGCTCGCGGTGATGAAAAGCGTGTGCCGATCCTTGCCGCCGAAGCAGACGTTGGCCGTCCAATTCTCGGCCACCGGGATGTGCCCAATCCTCTCGCCCGATGGATTAAAGATCGAGACGCCTCTGCCGGTCAGATACACGTTGCCGTCGGAGTCAATCGTCATTCCGTCCGACCCCATTTTGCAGAAGAGTGTTTTGTCCGTAAGAGACCCATCCGGTTCAATCCGGTAACGGTAGGTCTTCCCTGCACCAATATCCGCCACATAAAGCGTCTTGCCGTCCGGCGTACCGATGATCCCGTTGGGTTGCCGCATGTCGCTGATTACCCGAGTCAGTTTATTGTGATCCGGCGAAAGGTAATAAACGCATTCAGGCAACTCTTTGGGGCCCCGATGCCAATAATCCCGTTTGTAATAGGGGTCCGTGATATAGATCCCTCCGCCGGGGGACACCCACACGTCGTTTGGGCCGTTGAGGAGCTTGCCCTGGTAATCCTTGATCACAACCATCACCGCACGGTCGGGGCTAATCCGCCACAATTGGTTTGTCGCATCGGCGCAGGCCCAGAGATTGCCTTCGTTGTCGAAGCACAGCCCGTTAGCCCGCCCGCACGGCTGCATGAACGTCGTCAGCTTGCCCTCGATGCTCCATTCCAGGATGCGGTTGTTGGGTTGGTCGGTGAAAAACACGTTTCCACTCGCATCGGAGGCCGGCCCTTCGGTGAAGGCGAAGCCGCCCGCCAGCTTTTGAAGCGTCGCTCCGGGGGCGATGACTTTGCTCTCGGCCGCGTTGAGATGGTTGATGAAAAGAACCGACGTCAGCAGCAGAACATAGGTTTTCATATTAACTGAGAAACGACTTGGTTGCGGGCGCTTAAGTGAGCAGGTGCGGGCGCTCCTTCACCACCTGAAGGATGAACTCGCCGAAAAGCGTATTGGCCCAAGCAAACCAGGAGCGGGTGTACTTCGCTGGATCATTTTCATTAAAGGACTCGTGCATGAAACCGGTGCCGGCATGAGTCTTCTGCAGTGTCGTCAAGCAGTGCAGGACCTCGCGGTCTGTCGTAGCGGTCATGCCCTCGATAATGAGGCCCAGCGGCCAAATCATTCCCATCCCGGCGTGCGGGCCACCGGGGCCTTCCGCCGCCTTGCCCTTGCAGAAATAGGGATTGGCAGAGGAAAGCAGGAACCGGCGAGTTCTGAGATAGAGTTTATCGTTGTTCCGTGTGGCGCCGATGTACGGTAAGGAAAGGAGGCTGGGGACATTCCCGTCGTCGATGCAGTAGGAGTTGCCGAAACCATCGACCTCGTAAGCATAGATCCGGCCAGCGTTCTGATGATGGACGAGGGCATAGCGGCGGAGGGCATGCTCGACTTCATCGGCTAAAGCACGGCACTGCTTGGCGGAATCCGTGTCATGATGGATGGCCTCCAGCATTTCCGCGGCTTGCCTCAGTGAGACGACCGCGAAGAAATTGGAAGGCACCAGGAACGGGAAGATGGTGGCGTCATCGCTGGGCCGGAACATCGAGCAAATCATGCCCACGGGTTTGATGGGGTTGCCGTAGCCATGGCCGGCAAGCGTGTCGGATTGCACCTCGGTCCGGCGCAGGAAATGGTAGGGGCCTTTGCCGTGTTTGCGCTGCTGTTGCCGGAAGGTCTTAAGAATGAGGAGAACAGCCTCGCGCCATTTGGCGTCCATGGGAGCCGTGTCCTGCGTGAGCTTCCAGTATCCATGCGCCAACCGGAGGGGGTAGCAGAGGCTATCCACCTCCCACTTGCGCTCGTGGACACCGGGCTTCATGTCGGTGTTGTCGCTTTTCCAAGGGCTGATCTTGTTTTCGTCCTTGTAAAAGGCATTGGCGTAAGGATCTTTCAGGATGCAACGAGTCTGGCGATTGATAACGCCGGCGATCAGTTGCTGGAGCCTGGGGTCCTCATGCATCAACGGGAGATAAGGCCAGACCTGGGCGCTGCTGTCCCGCAGCCACATCGCATCGATGTCGCCCGTGATGACGTAAGTGTCCGGCCGGCCATCGAGCGTTTCAAAATCGACGGTGGTGTCGAGCGTGTTGGGGAAGCAATTCCCGAACATCCAGGCCAACTCTTTGTTGCCGATGGTGGCCTGCACATGCGCAATGGTGCGCTCCACCGCCGGGCTGATAAACTTGCGTTTCGATTCCGGTATGCGAACAACGGGAAACTTGGGTTCATCGGCCAATACGCTCGGCGCAAGCAGGATGGCCGAGGCGGCCAGGGATGTGTTTTGGATGAATTCTCTTCGGTTCATATCAATAAAATCACGCGATGCCCGGATGGCCTTGCCGGCATGCTCGGGCGTTGCATCGCTCATTGGTGGTTGAGCTTCCTCAGAGCAAAAGCGCAGGCCCCAATGGCCACCGCCTCGCTCGTACCCAGGCGCGACATCCCAACGCCCAGCCGCTGCAAAGGATCGTACTTTATCTTCCTGGTGCTTCCGGGTACTAAAACCTCGCGGGTATCTCCCTTGAGGAACGTCTCCAACTGGGCCGGGTCTTCGAGGTTAAAGGCTGGCGAAGCCAAGCGCCGGTAGGTCTTTCCGCTATGGCCGGTATAGTTGCTGTTCAGCTCCTGGATCAATGCGGGCAGAAAGAGAGGCGCGGCGCCCGCGATTCCACCGCCA
>JBJKSV010000275.1:0-4745 GCA_046703605.1 Limisphaerales bacterium | reverse complement strand
TAATAGGTGCGCATGAGCGGATGGCGGTAAGCGGGCTCGGGGCGCTCGGATCCGAAGGCGAAGTTGGAGGCGACGCCGTATTCGGAGCGGGCGACTGTGTAGGGTAGGGTGGTGGGGCTGCCGAAGTTGCGGTAGTCGTAATAGCCGAGCCACGCCAGTGCGGCGATGACCAGGACGAGGGGCATAGCTGCGCGGCGGATGAGAACGGCAGGAGCGGGGCGATTTTTACCTTTGAATGCCCATCGGATGAGGACGATCGCGACGGGGAGACAGAGGAGGAATCCTTCATAAGGACGGGCAATGATGAGCAGGCCGATGCCGAGAGCGAGAAGAAGGCCGTATCGGGTTTGTGCGGTTTTCATGAGGCGGGGAAGAGCGCCGAGAACGAGCGCGCCGGAGAAGGCGTCGAGGAGGGCATTGCCACCGGAGATGGTGTTGATCCAGTAGGTGAAGAGGCCGATGCGGAGGACGGCGAGGAATCCGCCGAGGAGGGCCCAGCCCGGGGGCAGCCAGGCCTGGAGCATCCAGCAGATGGCGGCGCACATGAGGGCATCGAAGCAGAGATTGGCGAGCCAGGGATTGCCGCCGAGGAATTGACCGGCGGCGAGGGCAAGTCCCCAGCCCGGGAAGAACATGGACATATATGTGGGCGCGACGGTAATGTCGATGCCTTCAAAGTGCGTCCACATGGCGGGCGTGGGGTTGGTGAGGCGGCCGTGGGCAAAGGTATCGGCGGCAAGAAGGAAGCTGAAGTCGTTGGGAACGGTCGGAAGCGGAGCGGGGAAGAGCGGGAGGATGGCTGCGCGCAGAAGCAGAGCGGAAAGACCGACGCAAAAGACGGCAAGCAGAGGTTTGCGGGCGAGGCGCATGAAGATTTGCTCGAGGCGCGCAAAGGAAGAGGAGCCGAGCCGCGGGAGGAGGAAGGAGAATGCTACGGCCATTGAGGTGAGGGCAGCCTCGGCAAGCAACGAGTTCGGCCTGGCTTCCGAGGGCGGGGATACAAGCATGAAAGTTGCAGCCCCGTAGCGATGGGCGGGGAAACCTCTCAAGAGATGGGTTACGCTCCCAAGCCTACACTGCATTTGAGTTGGATCAGCGGGGATTCCGGCGAAGGGAAGCATCATGATTGACTGGCCGAGTCAGGGATTTTTCTGAATTGCGAGGTTACTTTACTACCTCTGCTGTCTAATTGTCTCCGCTGTTGTGGTGTGAACCGGCGGCCACAGTGGATCTTGCCGAAGTAGCACATCATTGTCGCTCAGTCCTGATCATGTCCTGGAACTGAAGGACCATGAACTCGCGCAGGGCTCGTGGTTTCGGCTTGTTGCTGCGAGTCCGGAGAAAGGTCATTCTGCTCGCCGGATGCGGAAGCGGTCACCGGCATCGGAGAAATTTCGAGGATATCGCCGCGCTGGGTACTGGTGTTGCGGATTGTGCCAGCGGGCAATTCGAGTACCGAGTGGGCGGAGAAGCAGGTGGAGATTCGCCACGGGCGGACGTTGCTTCTGACTTTGCGAACGCGCTTGCGGCGGTCGATATATACGAGATCAAGAGGGAAGCGCATGAAGAACATGTGGATGGCCTGGCAGGGAACGATCCAAAGACCCTCGCCCGACGGCAGGCTGTCGCGGCCGAGGAGGCCCTTTTCGCGGGATTTGGGGGTATCGGCCAGGATGAGGTGGGTGGCAAGGACGGTCTTACGCGTCCTGTTTGTGGCTTGGAAAGGAGGCTGGGGAGGGGGAACTGGCCGCGAGTGTGATTTCGCGACCAGCCTTTCCCATAGGTTCATTGAATAGCCTCGGAAGGCCCGCGCCGGAGAGGACGCGGGCGCTATTGGGTGCCGGCGCCCATTGAAGTTCCTGAAGATGAAGCGGGTGCGGCTGAAGGCAGTCCACCTCCTGGAGCGCCGGTCGTCACGCTTTGCAGCGGAGTTTCCGGCTTCATGCTCTCAATGAGCTTTTGGACCGGGATGGACGCGGGCGCGGAGGGCAATGTGTTCGCTGCGCTCTTGGCATCGGGGTTGTGCACCGACTTCGACGCGGGCGCCATGAACTGCAGCGGATAATTCAGTGCCGGCTGCGTCGTACCTGCGGGCATGGGAGTTACGACCTCCGGAGTAACAATGACGATCAGCTCGGTGTTGTTCTTGGTTCGTGATTCCGACTGGAAGAATTTACCAAGCATCGGGATGTCGCCGATGAAGGGGATCTTCTGAAAAGTTTGGGTGATGCTTCTGTCAAGCAGACCACCGACGAGGAAGCTTTCGCCGTCGGCAAGATCAACTTGGGTGTTGACGGCTCGAGTGGTGAGACCCGGAACCAGGAACCCCGAGATTGCCACCTCATTGGCGTAATCGAGGGCGCTGACTTCAGGTGCCACCTGCAGTCGAATCGTGTTATTCGGCATGATGGTGGGTATGAAAGCCAGGGAGATTCCGTACTCCTTGAACTGGATGGTCACCGTTGCAGGTGTACCTGCTCCACCACCCTGAACAACTGGATAGGGGAATTGGCCGCCGGCGAGGAAGCTTGCCTGCTTTCCGTCTTCCGTTACCAGATTTGGCTGGGCGAGAACTTGAAGGATACCTTTGGTCTCGAGTGCTTCGAGTGTGGCACCTAATCCCACGTTGGGGAAGAAAGAGGTGATATTAAGGTCACTGGCCAATAGGGCCGAGCCGTTTGCACCACCGAATCCACTTCCTCCGCCGCCCTGGCCAGTGACTACGGGCGGCGCGAATTGTCCAGTGCTTACTGCTGTGATGTTATGCCCCAGGCCGAGATTGAACAGGTTGATGCCCAGATCGCGGGAGCGGGTGAGGTCTAAGCTGGCGAAACGGACCTTGAGGAGGATCTGCGGTTTGGGTGCGGGGACGTTGACGTCAAGTAAGTTGACAACTTTCCCCGCTGTGGAAGCGATCTGAACGGCACGCGTGGAACTATAGAGATCCTTGACGGTTCCGCGAAGGAAGACGCTGCCGTTTACCATGGCCACGTTGACATTCTGCCCGGGTAGGTTGGAGCGCAATTCACGGCGTACCAAGGCCAATGCGTTTTCCGTGCCGCTCTCGTTGGCCCGGACGGTGACGTTGAAAAACTGGCGTCCGCCACGGTCATCCCAAATGATCAGGCTGGTTTGCCCGGCGCCCTTGCCATCGACCATGATTTCTGTGGCGCTGACCACATTGGCGACGGCAACTTCGCCGAGACCGGTGGCAACACGCGTAATCGGGTACTGGCAGTCTACGAGAACAGTTTTCCCCACCGTGAGATAGAGGTCATTGGTGGAGTCATGGAACGTAGATGGAGTGGGCGGAAGTGGTGGCGCACCCGGCGACGAAGCCGGAGGCTCAGCAGGCGCGCCCGGTATAGAGGGCGTGGGCATCTGCTGGAGTGGGCGGGCCGCGTGGGCCGCACCGGTTACGCCACTGGTGATAGCGCCGCTTTCCGTCGCCGCCTGCGGGTGGGCGCCAGCGCAGAAAAAGAACGGCAAAGCGCTAGTGATTGCGAAGGTGAGAACTGCCTTGGCTTTCAATTCATTCCCCCGGAGGATTCACTTTGGTTTCGGATTTTTGCGTACCGTTGAAGATGACGACCGAGTAAGGCTGGGGCCCGGTGCGGCGCGGTCTCCGCGGTCCAGACGCCACACGCACCGGCTTTTCCGGGGCTCCTGTAAACAGGTTGGTCATGGCGCTGACGGGTACCTTGTCGACCTTTGTATCCAGCGGATTGCGGAGCACCAATTGAATTCTGTTCGATCCTCCCGTAGCCAAGCTGATAACTTGTGCGTCTTCCGGGGTGACCAGGAGGTTAACCACCTGCACCTGCTGGGGCTTACCCTCGTTGTCTCGCTGAATATCAGTACCGGCGGAGAGCACCTCGAGGTTCTGGAGGATCGTTTTGGAGAGCTGGTCGGAGTTACCCGAATTGGGAGGGACGCCGGTGACGATGAGATCGACGTGCATGCCGGGAGTGACGAAGCCAGCGACTCCGACGACCTGGTCGACCCGGACAGCTATAGCTCTCATTCCGGGTTTGATGGTCGGAGCCAAACCTCCACCCGAACCGGGTGCGGCGAGGCGGGCATTGATAAGCGGCTCTCCCTGGTAGATGTTGGAGAGAGCTCCTCTGCCGATGGCCTGCTTGGGGTCTGTAATAGCGCCTTGCGGCAGGGGACCACTGATCTCAATTGTAGTGAGTTTAGATGGCGCGATGATGGTTCCGAGCTTTATGTCGGCAGCGGCCGCCACGACCCGGGTAGTCTGCTGAGTGTGCGAAGCAGCAATATGGGTCCCTACCATGCGGTAGACCATAAAGCCGCAAATGGCGGCGATCAGGAAGGCGATGGCCAGGGTAGTAAGGAGTCGTCTGTTCATAAGCAAACTCACCGGTGATCAGAGCGCTTGCGCACACTGTTCTTGAAGCTTTACCAAGCAGAGCGCATCCAGGGAAGGGGCCTTTGATACTGCGCGGCTGACTTTAGTAACAGTTCAGTGCCTAATCAACCAATTGGACTGCAGGTACATAGTATCCTGATATGACCGACGGGCACATAGATTTTTGGGGAACGGCAGGTATCTAAAGTTGTATCAGCCGTAGTTCAAAAACGAGCGATGCTGAGGATGCGGAGACTTGGCGTTTGGAGGTTTTTTGTTGCTCTCCGCGGGGGCTTTTTCGGGCATAATCACTATTCAATCTGCAGGCCTTTGAACGAGCGAGGTCGTTCACCCCAGGGAGAGGAGTTCAACG
>JBJKSV010000274.1:0-3920 GCA_046703605.1 Limisphaerales bacterium | reverse complement strand
GCGTCATACTCGGCCGCCTCCTCGGGCGTGAGTAAACGCTCATTCGCCTTTTGCGCCAGCTCATCCACACGCGCCTGCTCCTTCGAGCCGGAGCGCAGCTCGAGTATCAGCCGAGCCCGTTCCGGAGTCAAAATCTGCGCGAACGACTCGACCAGGAGCCGCTCCATCGCCTGCAGCGTCATGCCTTCCGCACTCATCAATCGAACAACAGCCTGTCGGCTGGAGGAAGGCCAGAGCGAACCGTCGCCAGGTCCTGTGCCAGGGCGGCTTCGTTTGCAGGCAGCCACGAAACGTCTCGATCGTGCCAACCCGCATTACCGCCCAATGTTGGGTTGACGCGGGAGGCAGCGCTCATGGGTGTGGTCGGCGCCTGCGACCCTGTGGCGGAACACGGCCAGTGACAAAGTCCATTTTTCGAGGTTGGGCGGGTTTGAGGGGCCGTTGGTTCGCCGGTTGCCAACCGGCGATACAGCTGACTAACAGTCGGCGCTACGACTTTGTCCATAGCCATCTGGTGCAATTGCCGAAAAAAACTGTTACCTTTTGGCGCTGGGCATACATATACCAATAGAATGACGAATAATGATCTGGCCTTGGTGCGCGAATATGCTCAGCGGAATTCCGAGGATGCCTTCGCTACGCTCGTGTCGCGCCACCTCAACCTGGTCTATTCGGTGGCCTTGCGCCAGGTGCGCGACCCGGACCTGGCCGAGGAAGTCGTCCAGGCATCATTCGTCATTCTGGCGCGCAAGGCCGCCTCGGTGGGACCGAAGACCATTCTGCCCGCCTGGCTCTGCCGCACAGCGCGGTATGCGGCGGCCAACGCGCAGAGCGTTCAACGGCACCGCCAACTCAGGGAGATGGAGGCATGCATGGAATCCATTGCGAATGAATCTGAAGCCGAACCGGGCGTCTGGGACCAAATCGCGCCCTTGCTCGACGCGGCCATGGAGCGGCTCGGGCGAAAAGACCACGACGCCCTTGTCTTGCGGTTCTTTGAGGGGAGGAGTTTTGGCGAAATCGGGGCGGCGCTGGGCGCCAGTGAAGCCGCGGCCAAGATGCGGGTCAGCCGCGCCCTGGAAAAGCTAAGGGCCTTCTTTGTCAAGCGCGGGATTTCTTCGACGACCGCCATTATCGCCGAGGCGGTGTCGGCCAACTCGATTCAGACCGCCCCGGCGGCGCTGGCCAAGTCGCTCGCCGCCGTGGCGGCCAGCAAAGGCGCGGCCAGCAGCGCCTCAACATTAACCCTGGTGAAAGGAGCACTGAAACTTATGGCATGGACAAAGGCAAAGACTGCGATTGTCTCGGGCGCAATCATACTGCTTGCAGCGGGCACAACGACCGTTCCAGTTTTGTTTTTCCTTCTGCACAGCCCGATTCATGTCGCCGAGTTCTCGGAAATGACAATGAAGCACTGGCACGGGCTGCGCGTTGGCCCCTCCGTGCTGGGCTGGAGCTCGCATGAGAACGATTCAAGGCGGCGTAACGGTTACATTTACATGCGTGACGACCGGCCCAACGGGGGTAACAAGCCGCTCTGGGAGTTCGCGTTGACTTCGAAGCGGCGACTGGCTGAGGTGACCCAGGCCGATCTGCGGTGCCAATTCTATCGCATGCACGACCCGCGGGGTCCGAGCGTTTTTGGACATGCGTGGGAGGGTTCAGCCATCTTGGTGCCGGAAGGGCAGGTGTTCTTTGGGCGCTTGGTGAGGGACCGCTCGGTCATCTACGCGATCCGCTTGGCAAAGCAGGGCGGCCCGAGCAGTGGCCACGGTACCATGCGAATTGAATATAAGGTATTTCCGGGCCGGCGATTTCAACCGGGAGGCGGAATGTGAACATCACTTTTACGGACGTGTGTCAGTCCTCGGCCGCGTTGCACCCTACTGAGCAACCGCGCGCCACAACCAATCAGAAGAACGCCTCCGGCGCCAGCCATAGGAGCAGTGCATCGGAGCTTGGGTTCCGCTTCAATCCACTGGCCGGGGTGGACTGCGCATGAGGCACCGGGATTTGTGTAGGCGATTCAGCAAGAACTTATGAAAACGAAACTCAAGCAGTTGGTTGTAATCGCGGCCGGTAGCTTGTTGCTTGCCGGCTGTTGTACCACGCACCACGTCACAGGATGGGAGTATAGGATCGTGCGTGAAGCCAGAAACCATACAGGCGGCCCGGATCAATGGATAAAGGATCAGGAAGCACTGATGAACGGCATGGGCCGGAACGGCTGGATTCTCGTGAGCCAGTCCGACGGCAGGCTTTTTTACTTTAAGAGACGCCTAAAGTAGCGTGCTGCAGGCGAATATTGTCATCGTCGAAGTCGTCATTAGATTCGTACCGCAACATTGTTTCGTCCGGCGTCGAGCCTCATCAGGCTCCTCCGCGCGAGGGTTCCGGCAACTGGTGGCGCCCAGGCTGGCAATGGCCTGCCTCACGCTCTGTCCGGTCCATCGAGGCGAATGCCGGTCGGTCAACGAGAAAGGTCAGGATGCGCATTCACATCTCAAGCAGTTCCTGGTTCGAAGCAAAGGCTGAGCGCTTTGGCTTTTCGCGGGTGGAGTTGTTGGCTGCCATCGCGACCATCGCCATCCTGGCCGCACTGCTTTACGTCGCCATCGGTCTGGCGCATGTGCGCGTTCAGATGATCTACTGCAAGAACAATAACCGCCACCTTTGCCGGGCGTGGCTCATGTACGCCCAGGAAAACCAATCCCTGGTCAACAACTTTGGCCGTGACGAAATGCGCGCCGAATACTGGAGGAGGCATTTTGACAACTGGGGTAACGGCGTGCTGGATTGGCGCACCAGCGAACAGAACACAAATGTCGCCTACATCCAGGACGGCCTGCTTTACCCCTACGCGCATAACCCCAAGATTTACAGGTGCCCGGCTGACAACTTCGCCAGTCCGGTCCAGCGCCAGCAAGGCTGGAAGCAGCGAACCCGCAGCTTTTCCATGAACAGGTTTCTGGGCAAATTCATCCTCCACGGCGTGGATTCCACGGCCAAGGGGCGCAATCCATTCATCCAGGAGGACCGCCAATTCCTCCGGCTTGCGGACATTCCGCACCCGGACAAGACTTACGTGTTCATCGAAGAGCAGGCCGACACGCTGGGCGACGCCTATTTCTGGGTGAACAACGACGGCTGGGCGGACATCCCCGGCGCCTATCATGCGGGCCGCAGCGACCTGTCCTACGCCGACGGCCATTGCGAATTCCACACTTGGCACAGTCCGCAGACGCTTATCCCGGTAAGATACGTGGTCGAGCCGCACTGGCACCCCACCAATCCCGACGCGGAGGCGGAGATGCAGTGGCTGCTTCAACATGCAACGGTTTCCGCCCAACAATGACAGGATTTGCGATTTTAGATTTGCGATTTGCGATTTGGTTGAACATGGAACGTTTTCCCTAAACAATGAACTGCGCGGCCCTCCAGCCAGGGCACGGCCGCCAACCCTACTCCCTCCGTGAGACACTACGCTTCTGTTTTGGCTCGACATAGACCCGGCTTCAGACGTCATCCAACATGGGGCGGCGAGCCGAGATTTGAGCTTTCAGATCTCAGATGCCGGAAAGGCTGTGGCAGTTACGAGCCGAGGCCTGGGGCCATTCGATGCCGCGCCCTCCGCCGCTCTTTGGCACAGCGTGTTCGGCGCGGCGCGGGAGGGAGCGGGCATGTCGCCTTCACCCTCATCGAGCTTTTGGTGGTGATTGCGGTGATTGCCATTCTGGCTGCCCTGCTTCTGCCAGCGATTAGCGCGGCCAAGGCCAAAGCGCAGTCGATGGTGTGCGTGAACAATCTCAAACAGCTCCAGACGTGCTGGTTCATGTATGTGAACGAGAACAACGGGTTTGTGCCACCCAACAAGTCGAGCCTGGTTGGCGGGGTGTGGCGCAGTTCGCCTGACTCCTGGA
>JBJKSV010000273.1:0-13155 GCA_046703605.1 Limisphaerales bacterium | reverse complement strand
TTTCCTTGCCGGCCTGGAGCTGGGTCAAGGTCACGTCCTGATCCCCGAAGGGGTTCGCAACGGTGTAATTGGCAGGCGCGCCCGCCGGCAGTTCGAATGCCTTGGCCGGGTCAATGGCGATTGACTGGGGTGTTGGGGACGGATTACGCAACGTCAGAATCCCTTTCTTGGGAGACCAGGCGGCCCAGCCATAGGCCTGGCCCTTGCCCGGGTCGCCCCCAACCCAATGCGTATCGATCAGCACGTCCGCGTTGGCGCGCGACCATTTGGCCGCCTGAGCCAGGGCGTCCCAGTCCTGCGAATCGAGCAGCCTTGGCGTGATATACATCTCTTGGAGTTGGGTGCCGTTGCCGAAATAGGCGCGGACCTGATCAGTGAAGTCTTTATCACTCATCTCCTTGAGATGATTCGCATACCGGGCGTAGATGATGCCGTGAAGCATCAGCGAGTTGATCGGATAGAGCGGGGCGCGCTTGACCACGTTTCGGTAGGTCTGTTCGTCACGATAAGTCATCCATTTCTGGCACCAGGAGCCTTGACCCGCAAACGAATGATCGTCGCCGCCGCGCCAGGTCGAATCCACATAGAGCAGCCAGAAGGGCGAAGGCCAGGTCCCGGTGGTCTGGTTGATGTAGATGTCCGGCTTGAGCGTGCGGAGGTCGCCCACTAACCGGAGCATCGCGTCAAAATCGCGCTGGGCGCCACCACCGCCTTTCCCGGTGTTCTCGCCCAAGCCGTCGAACTTGAACTGGTTGATGCCGTACTTGGCGACCAGGTTCATGCAGACCGAGCGGAAGCGCTGGTAATATTTCGGCCCGGCCAAGGAGAAGTTGCCGTTGCGAATCTCGAAGCCGTGCTCGCGGCCATACTTGATGCGTTCGTCGTGCGGCCGAGCATAGCCGCCCCAAGGCGAAAGCCAGATACCGGGTTCGGCGCCGTACTTCTCCGCCGCTGCCCTGACCCGCGCGAAGCCGTCCGGGAAATTCGTGCGGTCGAACTCCCACAACGTGGCGTTGTTGTCCCAGCCATCATCGAACAGGAATGAATCCATTTTCACGCCGCGCTGGACGACCAACTCCCGGCCAAAGGCATTAATGACATTCACTGCCTCCGTCTCGTTGTACTTGGGGTAGCTCAGGTCGTACCAGGAGTTGTAATGCAGAAACGGACGATACGGATGGGCCCGCTCCCGTTCCAGATACGCCAGGAACCCGCGCCGCATCTGGCCCTTCGACACGAACCCAATTACCAACGAGGCGGAATAGCTCTCCCCCGCTTTCAAACCAGCCCCACGTGGCAGTGAACATTCGACACGGCCCTTCTCAACACGGTTGATCGCCAGCGGATGTTCCACGCCGAAGAACGCCGTGCCCGTAACGACCGGCGAGCCGTCCACGACACCGTCCGCGCGGGCGCCCGGCATCGGAGTGTCGAGCAGTTGAATGCTCTTGAGGGGCACGCCGGCCTTTTGCGCCTGAAAAGTGAATTCCTGGCGCAGGTAGCGCGAACCCTCCCGCAGAATGGCGCGCCAGGTGACATGGAGATTCCCGTCTGTGCTGGCCATCTGAGCGATGAGTTGATGGCCCGGCAAGCGCTCCGAGAAGCGCGACGCAGCCGGGTCTGCGGGCAGTGGCTCTTCCCTTACGGGGCCGGCCAGCTTGAAATCGGCGGCGGAAACGGAATCGCCGTTGGTCAGTGCCAGCCTGAACAGGCCGCCGCGCAAGGCAAGCGTCTGGCCAGTCTGCCCGTCCCGCAAAGACCGGGGCTGGAGCGTGTCATGGTCTGTCTGCCAGGTCGCAGTGACCCTGTCGTCCTTCAGCGTGACCTCGGCCGCCTGAAGGTTAAACGTGAAGAATCCTGCGCCCAGCAACGCCAGGAGCCTGATCAAGGTAGTACGGTTAATCGATGCCATGGAATATAGAGATAGCTCGCGCCGGCGGGGCTCACAAGCCTCGATCACTTCGATCACAACATCTCCGATTCCTAAGACCAACAGCTTGAATTGATTCGAACACGCCTTGCACCTCTGCCAGGCCCTCTATCCCCGAAGAGGCCGCCGGCCTGGCCCGGGATCTGGTCGAGGAATCCGAGATCATGCTCCAGGCCGCTCCGAAGACAAACCCCATCGTCTCGCAGTGGGTCGGGAATGTCACCGTCCTCCTGCAAAAGAGCCTTCAGGTCATGGTCGAGGCGATTCGGGACGGGGACGAGGTCGATCTCCAATACGTGGTGGACGAGCTCTCCGGGCCGGAAATGCCCGAATCGGAGTGCTAGGCCTTGCAGGTCAGTGAGCTTCGGAACAGTGCCGATCCTTCTCGCTGGAGCGTGAAGGGCCTCGTGCCCAAGCCAGGGGTGGCAGGGTGGCGATGCGGTTGACCTCGTGGTAGGTGAAGGTCACGTCCGGGCTGTTGGGATAGTTGATGGTCAGGAGGTTGTCGGCGTCGTCATAGCCGTAATCGGTCTCGTGGTGGGTTGAGCCGTCCAGCCAGAAGGTGCGAGAGGTGAGGCGCTGGTCCAGGTCATAGCCATAGACGATGTTGGTAAAGCTCCGGCCCTGGTATTGCTTGGCGCGAACCAGGCCCTCGGCGTCATAAGTCCAGGTCGTAGTTTTGCTCCTGCCATCCTCCAGGGTGCAGAGGTCGCCCGCCGGATCGTAGGTGTAATGGATGACCTCGCTCTTGGGCGTGGTCTCGCCGGTCTTGCCGTTGGGGCCGGTGTAGCTTCACGTGGTACTCCTCGTCCAAGCCTCACTCAGCGAAGATAAGCTGTTCTGACCCCCCGCTATGACCCCGCTACGGACGGACCGAAGCGGCTTGTGTCCCGCCATTCGTCGGGCTATACACAGCGCCTGACATAGTCCGGACGGTCGCATCCCTGACCGAAAGAGAACTGGGTGCGCTGGCGTGAAACAGACCCGCCAAACCGTGCCCTTGTGTTCACCGGGACAGCAGCACGAGGCGGGTCCCGCTGCGTCGGGATTGGGATGTTCAGTGCGACGTAGGCGAGCTTTCGCGCGCCTGAGCGCGGTTCGTAGCCGAGAAGCTGTCCCGGCGCTCATTTAACGCTGGCACATGCCGTGCTATGGTTGGCGTGCAGCGTTCAATCGTGCCTGAGCGATGGCTGGTTCGTGGTAGGCGCGCGTGAGGCTGGTGGGATCTTGTCCGCCTGGGCCTTGGCCTCGCGCTGCCTGAGGTTCTTTTCCAGACGCTCCTTTAGAACTTTGTACATGTCGTTGGTGACGGCATTTAAATGGGCCTGGGCCTCGGCGAAACGTCCGGCCAGGAGCTTGATTCTGGCAAAGTGCAAATAGACGCCTTCGCGCTCGATTTCATTATGCGCGACGTGGAGGGCATTGGTCCAGGCCTGAAGGGCCGCGTCAGTGCGCAGGGGGGTAATGCCGTAATAGGTCTGCGCGACATCCGAGGCAAGCGGGAAATTGTTAGGATCGAGCCTCACGGCGTTACTGTAAAGGGAAAGCGCCTTGGCAAAGACCTGTTTCTCATTAATGTGATAAATCTCCTCGGCATCCTTTCTGAACAGGTACACAAGCGTGCCGAAGTTATAATAGTACACCGACTCATTGGGATTGAGGCTGATTGCCTTGGCATAATACTCGAAGGCCTTCTTGATCGGCCCGTCATGGGCGTAAAGACCGGCCAGATCATCATAGATAGCCGGGTCGTTCGGGTCCAACTTGAGGGCCTTTTCCCATTGCAGCCTTGATCCCTCGTCGTCGTGAATGTCCCCAAGAAAGCTCCCATAAGCAACTCGCGCCTGGACGTGGTTGGGATGGCGGCGGAGGAAATCCTCATAGGCCTTGCGCACGAGGTCGAGCCGCGCGCGAATCTTCTGGTTCAACTCGGCATCAGACATCCCGGCGCCCTTCGCTCGAAAGGCCTGGTTCTCCCGAATCCACCTGTCCACTTCCGCCATCGCGGTGTCATCCGACTCGAGCAGCGCCTTGTATTCCTTGTCGATGACCGCGTTTGTGGCCGGCAGAGTGACCGATAAGCCGGTGTTTTGCGCCAGAACATTGCTGAGCGCGGCGGGCGGGTTGGTGGCCATCATCGCGCCCAAAACTCCAATTAAGAGACTGCTCATAGGGGCGAACTTAGCCTGCTGGCCCTGAAATGCCAATGGATATGGTGCGATGGTTCTGGATTTGACATCGAGTGGGAGTTCTCGCAAGACTGTGCTCACGTTTTTTAAAGCATGAAATTCTACTCTTGTCTTGCCCTGGCAGCCGCTTCCTGCCTCACCATCGCTCCGCGTTTGAGCCGGGCGGCTGAAGCGCCGTTCTCTTTCGTTTATGAAACCGAGCACGAATTCTTCGGCAACGGAGATTTCAATGGCGACGGACGGAACGACGTGGTCATTGTGGATAAGGACAGCGGCAAGTACCGGCTCGGATACCAGACGGCGCCGGGGACCTTTTCATGGGTTGATTGCCGCCCAAGCGGACTCAAGGGAATAGCGGGTTTCAATGTGGGCAAATTCTTTGCCCACAACCTGGACGGACTGGGCTTTGCCTCACCCGACGACAATCAGATTACCATTGTCGAGGCATCCAGCCTCAAGAATGTGGGCCATCCGGTGACCGTGCCCTTTACTGAGGCCTTGGGGCCCAGTCTGCTAGTGGCGGCGGACGTCGGCGGAGTCGGCAACACTCCCATCGCCGATCTCTACATCGGCAGCATCTACAATTCGCCCGACCCAAACCTGGCGACCCTCCTGCGCAATGTCGGCTCGGAGTTCCCCGTGATTTCCGGCGCGACATTGCCCGGCAAGGCTGTGGAGGGCAACCTGCTGAGCCTCAAGGCGGGTCAACCGGAGATGATTTGCTTGCTGGCGCGTGGGCAAAAGACCGATAGCCTTCTGGTCCAGGATGCGAGCAGCGGAAAGGTTGTGACTATTGGCGAGGTTACAGATTTGCCTTCCGGATCGGCTTATGCCGCCGGCGATTTCGGCCAGTCCCCACGGAGCGAGATGATTTTCTACAAACCCGGGACAAGCAACCTGATCGTGCGCCCGGTGGAGGACGTTTCGCCCGGCAAAGTCCAATTTGGGAGCGCGAACACCTATGATCTGGGCCAGCCGGTGCGCCGGGTCGTGACGCTGCCCCAACCCGACGGCCAAAAGGTGCTGGTTATCTTTGGGCAGGGGCACAGCGCGGGCGTTTATAACTTCGATGGAGTTCGGGCGCCCTCACTGGCGCAGACCCTTGCCACGAGCAACGAGTTCACCTGCGCCGCGAGCTTTTCCAACGGTTTTGTGGCCTTTTCCCAGCCGGTCCGCGGCACATTCTCCACCCGCTATGACATCTACAAGCTTGCCGGCGGCAGGTACGCTCATGGCGTCTTCGGGAGCCTTTCCTCGTTGGCTGACAATGATAATATTACCATTCCAGACATTTACGCCCGCATTGTGGCCGGACAGAAGGTGCTCTCCCAAGGGCAGATGAAGCCCTACACCAATACGATTCCCGGAACCAGGATTCGCTATGCCATGGAGCCGATCCCCGGCGGGGAATATCTCATGGGCAGCCCCGATGACGAAAAGGGACGCAAACCGGACGAAGGACCGCAGCACAAGGTGAAGATCTCGCCATTTTGGATGGGGCGCTGCGAAGTCACCTGGAACGTATATGAACTGTTCATGTATCCCGACGAGGAACACCGCATGCGCAGGACCATGCCGACCGATGCTGCGGGGGACAAATTGGCCGATGCCGTCTCGCATCCCTCCAAGCCGTATGTGGAGATGAGTTTCGGGATGGGCAAGGACGGCTATCCCGCCATTGCCATGAGCCTGCACGCGGCCTGCAAGTACTGCCAGTGGCTCAGTGCCAAGACCGGTCAGTTCTATCGGTTGCCGACCGAGGCGGAGTGGGAATATGCCGCTCGCGCCGGGACAACGACCACCTACTTCTTCGGCAATGACCCAAGCAAGCTGGGCGAGTATGCCTGGTACGAGGACAACAGTGATTTCAAGTACCAGAAGGTGGGCACCAAAAAGCCCAATCCATGGGGCCTGTGCGACATCTACGGCAACGTGGTGGAATGGACCTTGGACCAATACTCCGCGGATTACTACAAGCAGTGCGCCGGCAACGTGCTGACAGACCCCTGGAACCAGCCGACAAAGCGGTATCCCTGTTCGGTGCGGGGCGGTTCCTGGAACGACGACGCCGCGATGTGCCGCAGCGCCGCCCGTCGCGGCTCAGACCCCGTCTGGGACATGCAGGACCCTCAGTTGCCCAAGAGCCAATGGTACTTCTCCGATGCGCAGTGGATCGGCTTCCGCATTGTGCGCCCGCTCAAGGTCCCCACTGCTGAGGAGATGCAACGATATTGGTCATGCGGTCTTGACCAGGATTGAGGCGGCGCATTGCGCCTTGACTTCGATCACCGTGCCTGTTGATATGCGCGTGAACTTTGAAGCCAGACTAAACCACAAGCAAACATAAAACACCCAACCCGATGGGGAGCTCTACCGCGGGCGCGGAACCAGAGTGATCCCCAGGGCAGAGCGATGGAGTAGCGGCTACGTGGCTTGCCAGCAGTCCTATACGACACCGCTCCGGCCCATGGATTCTCCAGAGGGTCGGGAGATCTCAACAGTGAAAGGCCCAATGCAAAACCAGTCACAGAATCAATCGTTGGCGGTGTCCCGCCGCCAGTTCCTCAAGAGTTCATCCCTGGTGGCAGCCTCCGCGGCTGCCGCCGTGTCCTTCCCATCGGTGCTTCGGGCGGATTCGAAGATGCCGATACGGGCAGTTGTCGTTGGCGTTGGCGGTCGAGGCAGTGGCGCCGGAGCCAACTTCCAGGAGGCAGTCTCCAACCTGGGAGTCGATGGCAAGATCATCGGTGTGGCGGACTTGTTCGCGGAGAATGCCAGCAAAGGGGCACAGCTTTTCAGTGTGCCCGAAGAGCGGTGCTTCAGCGGCTTTGACGCCTACAAGAAGGCTATCAATCTCCCGGAGGTCAATTACGTCATCCTGGCCACGCCGCCCGGATTCCGCGCAGCCATGTTCAGGGACTGCGTGGCGGCGGGCAAGAACGTGTTCATGGAGAAACCGGTGGCCGTGGACGGGCCCACCGCCCGAACGATGTACGCGGCGGCCGACCTCTCCAAGGAGAAGAACCTCAAAGTAGCCGCAGGCACGCAGCGCCGCCACCAGGCCGGCTATATCGAGACTATCAAGCGCATCCATGACGGCGCCATTGGCGACATCGTTACCCTGCGCGTTTACTGGGTGAACGGCGGCCCGATTTGGCACTACGGTGACCCCGGAGAGCAACTCTCTCACTATGGCCAGAATGTCGGGGATACCGATCTCGAGAAGCAGCTCAACAACTGGTACCATTACATTTGGCTCTGTGGCGATCATATTTGCGAGCAGCATGTCCACAACCTCGACATCGGCAACTGGATTATGCAGGACCACCCGGTGCGCTGCTGGGGCATGGGTGGCCGCCAGCAACTGGGCAACAAGTCGGGCGAGATCTGGGATGGATTCGGCCTCGAATACGAGTACCCCAACGGCGTCCACATGTTCAGCTACTGCGGCCAGATCCACCGCGACTGGGCCAGGGTCGATGAAGGCGTTGAGGGCACGGAAGGCACCGCCATCCCCAGCAATTTCATCCGCGCTCATGGCGGCTGGACTTACCGCTTCCGCGAGCAGCAGCGCAACCCTTACGTCCAGGAACACATGGACCTCATCGATGCCATCCAGAACGACAAGGACCTTAATCAGGCCAGGCAGGTTACCGACAGCACCGTGACCGCCATTATGGGCCGCGAGGCCGGTTACAGCGGCGCCGGTGTCGAGTGGGACCAGGTGGTCAACTCCACGTTCCAGTATGGTCCCGAGCAGCTCTTGAAGGACTGCTCCGCGATGGAATTCGGCCCGTTCAGGACGTTGGTGCCTCCGATGCCCAGCGAGCACAACATCTTTAAAGACCCGCCGATCATTGCCATCAAGAGCTAATCACCCCCCCCGGTCTTCCCGATCGTTCAGGGCCGGCCAAACAGGCCGGCCCTTTTTTCGATGTTGGCTGTTCGCTGTCGGGGTGTTTAACCGGGTGAAAGCCGCCGTAATTGCCACTAGGCCCTGTTACCAGGAACAGGCGAGTTTTTGGCAGGCATTCATTGAGCATTGAACAATGAGCATTTATCATGTCGCATTGCGCACGCGGTCCCGGCAACGGCAAGGGCACAGCCAGCCTCGCCACGAATGCTGTTTGGGTGACCTCAGCGCGTCGAACAATGAAGAATGGCAAATGCTTAATGTTTAATGCCCATTGGACCGGTGGAGGTCCCAAGGGCTGCCTCGCCACGATGACGGATTGTCTTCCACGGCAAACATGGCAGCCCCGCCCCCTCACGCGGACAAGCAGCATTCACTGCTGGGCTGCCGTCGTGCTAGGCGTATTCACGCTGCTCGTCGCTTCACTCCTCACCGGGCGCTGCGGGACCACCGTGTCCGCTCCGCTGCAGCGATATGGGTTCCGGCACCCGGCCATGGGCACGCTTTTTCTCACCACTATCTATGCGCCATCGGAAGCCGTGGCGGAGGCCGCCGCCCGGGCGGCCTTCAAGCGGATCGACGCTCTCGAGGACGTTATGAGTGATTACGAGGCGGACAGCGAATTGATGCGCCTCTGCGACCAGCCTGCCGGCAAGCCGGTGCCGGTCAGCGCGGACCTGTTCGATGTCTTGGAGAAGGCGCAAAAAGTGGCCAACCTCTCCGATGGCGCGTTCGACGTCACGGTCGGGCCTTTTGTGCGGCTCTGGCGCTTCTCGCGCAAACGAGGGGTTTTGCCCAAACCGGCGGAAATCGCCGCAGCGCGCCAAGCCGTGGGATGGCGAAAGGTCCGGCTCGACGCCCGTCACCGAACCGTCACGCTGCGGGCGCCGAAGATGCGGCTCGACCTGGGAGGCATTGCCAAAGGCTATGCGGCCGACCAGGCGCTCAAGGTTCTCAAGGCGAGAGGCCTGGACCGCGCGCTGGTGGCTGCCAGCGGAGATATCGCCATCGGCGACCCACCGCCCCGCGAGCGCGGATGGAGAGTTGGCGTCTCGCCCATCGGGTCGCTCACCAACGGCATCGCTTTGACGCTCTTGCTGCATAACGCCGGGATTTCCACCTCCGGGGACACCGAGCAGTACATCGAGATCAATGGCGTGCGCTATTCGCACATAGTCAATCCAGCCACCGGCCTTGGGCTGACCGAACGGATACAGGTAACCGTCGTTGGGCCAAACGCCACCACTACCGACAGCCTGGCTACCGCTGTGAGCGTCCTCGGCAAAAAACGTGGCTTGGCCCTGATTGATTCCTTGCCCGAGACGGCTGCTCTCATCCTCACCAACCAGAATGGAAAGAGTCAGTCGTTTCCCTCGCGCCGCTTCAACGACCTTCCCCGACCCTCCAGCTCACATCTTGGCGATAACTGATGTGGGATTTCTTGCTCCCGCCCCAAGGTCGGTCAAGGAGGCCTCGTCTTGCCCTTCGGCGCGATCAAACCCATGATTGCTGCCAAGAGCATTTATGTCTGAGAACACTCCTACTCCGCCGCCGCCTCCAAAGCGCCGACGCTGGCTCCGAGCCGTTGTGTGGCTTTTCGGTTCGGTGGTCATTCTGGTCGTTGTCACTTATTTCGTGGCGACCAGTTCCGCGTTTTTCAAGAGGGTCATCCTCCCGCGCGTGAGCAGGGCGCTCAACGCCGAGGTCACGGTCAGTGAGGCCGCTCTCAGTCCATTTCGGCAGGTTGTGCTGCGCAATTTGAAGTTGCAGACCACCGGCACAGAGCCGCTGCTGACCGCTCCGGAGGTGCGCGTTCGTTACAATTTGATGCACATCCTGTACGGCAACATTGACGTCAGCGAGATAACCATCACCTCTCCGACAATTACGCTCGTCCAGAATCCGAACGGCAAGAGCAACTTGGACCCCATTCTGCAGTCTCAATCCTCCCCTTCGAAACCAAAGCCTCAGGCGCCCTCAAAACCTCTTCAACTCGATATCGCCAAGATTGCCATCACGGGGGCGACCATCCGCAGAATCAATCTCTACACGGGCACCAATCGCGACGTGACCGAGCTCTCCGGCCTGAACCTTACCGTCCAAAATGTGAAGAACGGGCAGGCTGGCAAGCTGACGCTCAGCTCCGCTATCTCAATGCAGCAGAATCCGCCCCCCCCAGCCACTAACGGTTTGGTGCAGGGCAACCTCAAGGGAGATTTTGACTTCGCATTGACTCCCGACCTCCACCCCGCCTCCATCAAGGGCGCCACGCACCTTGGCATCACGCAGGCACAAGGAACTTTTGCCGAGCTCAACGCACTTCAAGCCAACCTCGATTGCGACATAACTCCTTCCGACATCAAGCAGGTCGCTCTTCGATTCCGCAAGGATGGCAACTCGCTTGGTCAATTGCTCGCCAGTGGGCCCTTCACTCTCCAGAAGACCGAAGGCAAACTCCAAGTGGCAGTCTCAGGAATCGACAAGCAACTGCTCGACGCGGTGGGGGCGGGGAGCGGGCTCGATTTCGGCACCACCGAGCTGAATTCAACTAATCACGTCGAGGTGCGCCAGGCTGGAAAAGTGGTAAGCGCAACGGGCGAGATAGATCTGGACAAGTTCCAGGTGCTTCGTGCCGGCGAGTCCACCCCAACACTGGATCTGCGCGCGTCGTACGACATCGCCCTCGATACCGTTCAGAGCAACGCCGTTCTCCGCGCTCTGGCGCTAACCGGCACCCAGCGAAATCGGCCGCTGCTCCAGGCTACCCTGACCAGCCCAATGACCATCGCCTGGGGGAACACCGCCAATGCCGTGGGCGACTCCGCCCTCAACCTCTCCGTCACAAATCTGGACCTTTCCAATTGGAAGCCGTTTCTGGGCGAGATTGCCTCCGCCGGCACTGTCAATGCCCGGGTGAATCTCCTATCCCAGCAATCCGGCAAGCAACTTCACTTCAACCTGAGGTTGCAGGTTGCGGGCCTTACCGCCCTCATGGGCACCAACCAAATCACCCACGCCGACGCCCTCATGCAAGCTGCTGGCACAGCCTCCAATCTCAAGCAGTTCAGCCTGAGCAACTACCAGTTCCAACTCTCTCGCCAGGGCCAAGTCCTGCTTGCCGCTAATGGGTCGGGCGCCTACGACACCTCCACTGCGAACGCGGACATCCAAACCGCGCTCCAACTCCAATTGGCGCGTTTGGCCCAGCTTTTTCCCGAGCCTAACCTGAAACTAGCCTCTGGGGACGCCGAGCTCAAACTCCACGTCGTCCAGGCCGAGACCACGCGGAATATCACCGGAACGGCCGGGCTCAAAAACCTCACCGGTCAGGTCGGCAAGAACAGTTTCCGAGATTTCGCCACAAGCGCCAATCTGGATCTGGGGATGAATCCTCGGCAGGTGCAAATCCATTCCGTTGCGGGCAAGCTGTCTTCGGGTGGCAAGCCGGGGGGCGCGTTTGAGCTTTCCGGCACTTACGACCTGACAAACAAGGCCGCTCAACTCACCGCCACCCTGATTGATCTAAATCAGAACGGGCTGGGGCCGTTCCTCCAGCCGATGCTGGCGGACAAGAAGCTTCGGTCTGTGGCGCTGTCGGGGCACGCCTCAGCCCAATACAACCCGCAGGGCGCTTCGGGGGTCAAGGCGGACCTCACGGTGACCAATCTCGTTGTCGATGATCCTCAGGTCGCTGCCAAAACACCGCTTGCCGTCCACATGCGGCTCGATGTCGGCCTCAAGAACCAGGTCGTGGACCTGCGCCAACTCCAACTCGGCTTAACCCCCACCGCGCGCGCCACCAATCAGGTTCAACTGAGTGGCCAGATTGACATGACCCTGTCAAATGCCTATCAGGGGCACCTCAAGCTCGCCGCCGATTCTCTCGATTTGACGCCGTACTACGACCTCTTCGCCTCCTCGACGAATGCCTCCCAGCCAAATGCGGCCCCGACTTCGGCTGCGCCGCTCAAACCGTCCACGCCCTCATCGCCAACTCCCCAACAGGAACCCGGAGCCGTGCAGTTTCCACTCCGTAACTTCGTTACCGAGGCAGGCATTCAGCGGCTGTACCTGCGCGAAGTCGAGGTCACCAACCTGCAAGTCTCGGCGAAAGTTGATGGCGGGCATGTGGTGCTCAATCCCTTCAAGCTCTCGCTCAATGGCGCGCCGGCAACCGCCAATGTGGACTTGGACCTGGGCGTGCCGGGCTACAAGTATGACACCTCACTTGGGCTTCAGGCCGTGCCGTTGGCGCCGCTCATCGACTCGTTCCAACCGGATCGGAAAGGGCAGCTTAGCGGCACGCTTACCGCTCAGGGCAACCTGAGCGGGACTGGTATCACCGACGCCAGCTTGCAGAAGAACCTGGCAGGCCAATTTAACGTCGGTCTGACCAACCTCAGCCTGCAGGTGGTGAACATCCGCAACCGTCTGCTCCGCGCGGTCGTGAACGTAGTTGGGATGATCCCCGATCTGCTTAAGAACCCGCAAACCGCCGTCGGCAACCTTCTCAGCTCACTCACCAAGGCCAAGACGGCCGGGGGTTGGGTCGGCCTGGCCGATGAACTAAACCATGCGCCGGTGCAGCAGATCGTGGTGCAAGGCACGGTTGGCAACGGGCGCCTCGACCTCCGGAACGCCCTTGTGCAAAGCTCCGCCTTCGAAGCCAGCGCGACCGGCGCGATTACCTTGGCGCCTATCCTGACCAATTCGCCGGTGCTCATTCCCGTGAGCATCTCCCTGAGCCGTTCCATTGCCGACAATCTCAACCTCGTGCCCGTCAATACTCCTACCAATGCTGCGTATGTGAAGTTGCCTGATTTTGTGACGATGAAAGGGACAGTTGGCGACCCCAAGACCGAGATAAACAAGGCGGTGCTCGCCGGAGCCGTGCTCAAGAGCGTGAGCAACATCCCTCAAATCGGGGGCAAAGCCAGCGGCATCTTGCAGGGTCTTGGCGGCTACCTCGAGGGCAAAGGCCAGGGCACGACCAACGCGTCCAGCACCAACCAGTCGAGTGGCAAACTCGAGGGCATTCTCAAAGGCCTCGGCGGTGTGCTCGGCAACAAGAGCACGACCAATACCTCCACTGCCAGCACCAACCAGCCTGCCAACCGGATCGA
>JBJKSV010000272.1:0-10561 GCA_046703605.1 Limisphaerales bacterium | reverse complement strand
TTTTTGCCTAGCTCCTTCACCTTCTCCGGGCTGGCGCCGTCTGCCTGAGCGATCAATTGCGTCTGCTGCACGATGATCTCGCCGCCCGGTTCGGCGGTGCCCGCCATCATGACGATGAAGGCCACGTCTCGGTTGTGGGAGGCGGCGATGGCCGCCTCAATGGCACCCTCGCTGTGACCGATCAGCCCGATTTTGCGGGGGTTTACCTCGGGCCGGGATTTCAGGAAAGCGACGCCCGCCTCGGCGTCGGTGGCGAAGTCGGTCGTGGTCGCGTTCGTGAAGACACCGCTGGACTTACCCACGCCGCGGTCATCGGCGCGAAGAACGACAGTTCCCTTCCGTGTCAAATAGTCGGCCAGAACAAGGAAAGGTTTGTGGCCCATGATTTCTTCGTTGCGGTTCTGCGGGCCCGAGCCGGTCAATAACACCACGGCTGGAAACGGCCCCTTGCCTGGCGGGATTGTCAGGGTAGCGGCGAGCGTGATGCCCGCCGGCTTGTTCTCGTAAGCCACCTCTTCACTGTGGTATGGAAATGGCGGTTTGGGCTCCTGAGGGCGCGGACGTTCGAGATCGGCAGTGTTCTTCACTCGCTTGAGCACGAGCGGCAGGGAGCCGCCGGCCTGAGTCCAAGTGCCGTCAATGGTCTCGCCGTCTTTGCCGAGCTTACCGCTGAAGCCGCCGCCGACCACCCCCACTTTCATCGTCAGCAACGATCCTTTCAGATCAACGGAACTGACGGGAATCCCCTTGGCGCCCTGGTCCAGGCTGTCCATGGTGGCGTGCAGGCCATCCGACATGTTGTGGAGGTGGAAGGCGATACGCAGCTTTATCGCGCCGACGTCGAGCGAGCCGAGCCAAGCGCCTTCAATGGGCGACGGCGCCGCGGCAGTCGGAACCGGCTTCGCCTTGGCCCGTTTGAAATCGAGAGGAAGCGATTGCACCTGCGTTAAGGCGCCGTGGATGTTGTTGCCGTCCGGGCTTACGGTGCCTTCGTACGAACCATGCACCGCGGGGATATCGAGGACGAGCTTGGCGCCCTTTAGCGTCACGGATTGGACGGGGATTCCCATGGCGCCTTGGTCGAGACTGTCGAGGGTGGCGTGGAGGCTGCCATTAGCGGCCTTGGCGATATGCAAGTTCAGGCGGAGTTGCACGACACCCGCGTCGAGGACGCCGGTCCAATTGCCCGCCACGTCTTGCGCCTGGGCTGCCGTCGAAATCAGCGCAAACGCGGCCAGCAACAGCGTTCTTTTGATGCTGGGCTGAACTGATGGGAAATTGCGTCTCGCGCTCCTGCTCACATTGGGCGCTGCGTGGGTGAGAAAGAGTTGAATTTGGGGCTCACCAAGCATGCCGCGAAGCTACCAGAGGGCGGCCGAGCGCGTCAACGGTTGATTCTTGCTCGTCTTGGGCTGTCGGGTTCAGGAGCTGGCGCTGGTGTAGTGGCGGAGGGAGGCGCGCCAGCCCCATTCGGAAATCGCAAAGCAAACGACGGCCATACCAAGGAGCAAGAGCACGGGCTCAGGGGATCCCAGCTTGTCCGCCAGCAGGCGCACCGGGACATTGGAGACCAGCAGCATGGGAATGGCGAAAGTGAAAACCAGCTTGAACACGCCGCGAAAGGCGTCGTCGGGCAGCCGCGCGATATTGAATAGATTGTAGTAGCCCCAGACAATGCCTTGGGCGCGAACGGTCCAGAAGCTAATCGCCGCTAACAGGAACATGAGCGAATAATGAATGGCGATGCCGGCGAAACAGAGGGCCAGAAATCCAAAGACCTGCATGGCGGTTGGAACGAGGTGAAGGTGGTGGGCCGCATACCCCATGACGGCCAGGGCGGAGGCGGCGCTCACGAAAGCCCCCAGGTCGAGTTGGCGGAACGAAACGACAAAGCGCGTGTTGACGGGCAGGAGGAGCAGGAAATCGAGTTTGCCGTTGCGGACCAGTTCAGAGAGGTTCGTACAGTTGGTCAGGAAGAATGCCTGGAAGATTTCCTGAATGAACTGGCTTCCCCCAACGAGCAGGACCACCTGCCATTTCGTCCAGGTCCCAATGTGGTTTGTGTGCAAATAGAGCACGCCGATAAAGCAGAGCTGCAAGCCGAACCACAGCAGCTCGACGATGATCCAGAGGACGAAGTTGGCCTTGAAGATCATCTCGCGCGTCACCGAGTTCTTGCACAGCGCGGCATAGACGCCCAGATAACGCAACGCTGGAAACGATGGTTTGCGCCGGCTCACGGTGATTAGACTCCCACCGCCGAATAGTGACGGATGCCCCGCCGCCAGGCCAATCGGGCCAGGCCATACGTGGCGGCCACCCACCCGGCCTGGATGAGCAGCCCCCGAATCAGTTCCGGGCCTGCGGACTTGCCCATATACACGCTGGCGGGGAAATAGAGCTGGTAGGGGAAGGGCGTATAAGAGAGCACCCGCTGGACCGTGAGCGGGAGGATGTCCAAGGGGAACAGGTGCCCGCTGGCAAGGTATTCGAAGGCAAAGAGGATGAAGATGAAGGTGGAGACCTCCAGCACCCAGAAGGCAAGCATGGCCATGGTGTAGGAGATGAAGAATTGGAGCAGCGCCGTCAATCCGATAGAAAGCAGAAAGCACGCTAACGCCAGCCAACCCTCTGGGGCCACAAAGTATTTGTGGAGACTGAGCATGAACAGCGCCAGGGGCGCTGCCGCGACGGCCAGATACGCCAGCCGCGCCGAAAAGAACAGGCAGAGGCGGTAGGTGAGGTAATCAATCGGTTTGAGCAGGAACTGGCTGATATTGCCGTCCTTGATGTCGGTGGCGATCTCCCAGTCGTCCTGTGTTACCGCCGTTAGGGCATCGACCAGGGTGATGATCAGGTAGTAGGAGATCATCTGGGCCAGTGAGTAGCTGCCAATGCTCGAACCTCGGCCGTTGCCTTGATAGATTGTCCGCCACACGTAAAGGATGGCAATGAGTGGAACCAGCCCGAAAACCGTCCGGGCCAGGAAATTGAACCGGTAGGTCAGGTTATTCTGAATGCCAACGTTGACGACGTGCCAGTATTTCTTCATGACCCGCGTCAGCCCAAGAGCTAAGCCGGCTGTTGCCGTTTTGTTGGTGCCATGAAATATTCGGGTTCAGCCTCGGCGCCCAAGCCTGCTATTTGCGGGTCACCTCCACAACACTGTCGAGGTCAATCAACACCCAGTCGGATTCGCCAAAATAGAAGATCTCCCGATAGTTCCTCGGCGCGCCGAAGTTCCGAGGTTCGGTGAACGTGTACTCGGCGCCATTGCTGAGGCGGATGGTAAATGGCCGAAAGGGGCGCCCTTCAGCCACGTCTCTGATTGCCTGTGCGTTCATGGCTTCAATGTTACCCTCGCGCGATGCGCTGCCAAGTGCAAACCCAGCCGCCGGGTCACGGCCACGCACACCTCGGATGCGCCACGCTCCCAGGCGAGAATAAGTCCGAAGCACGGGATTTGCTCGGTTCCTCGCACCCTTGGGGGTGCTTGGGGTCAATGGCCCATTCATAGAATAGGAGTCGCATGCTAGCGTACTTGACTATGCGAGATTTGAACATGCATCCTGGAATCGTTCGCGATTCCTGCTCTTTCGAGAGTTCTCCCAGGTTCTCGCCTGACCTGGGGAGAAACATCCTCCAGGGTCAGGCGGATGAGGAACCCTCGTCCGAGGATTTGGCTGAAGAGGAGAGAACCGCCCGCACAAAGCAGGAGAAGCCGCCGGTGGGAGAGGTCGAACCGGCCCCCGGGGGCGGCAATCCGAGGCAGGCCTATGGGGCCATCAACATCTACCTCCGGGAGATTGGCCGAGTGAAGCTCCTCAAACCCCAAGAGGAAGCCGCCCTGGCGGCGCGGATTCAAGCAGGTGACACGGCCGCGCGCGAGGAGATGATTAAGGCCAACCTTCGGCTTGTGGTGAAAATCGCGCGCGACTATGAAGGGCTGGGCGTGCCGCTGCTGGACCTCATCAGCGAGGGCAACATTGGACTGATGAAGGCCGTCGAGAGATTCGACCCCGCCAAGGGCGCCAAGCTGTCCACCTACGCCTCTTGGTGGATTAAGCAGAGCATCAAGCGCGCTCTGGCCAACCAATCGAAGGTCATCCGCCTGCCGGTGCACATGGCCGACAAGGTTTCGAAAATGCGGCGGACGTCCCTGGAAATGCAGGAGGAGCTCGGGCGCGAACCGACCAACGAGGAATTGGCCGCGGAAATGGGCCTGACGGTCCGGCGGTTGCGCGTTTTGCGCCGAGCCGCCGTTCCGGTGGCCTCCCTGGATGCCTCAATCGGCGACGACGAGATGTCGCGGCTTGGCGACCTGGTCAAGGATGAGAACGCGAGCACCCCTTACGAGCAACTCCGGGAAAAGACGCTGTCCAGCATGCTGCGCGAAATGGTCAAAACCCTTTCCCGGCGAGAAGCCGCTGTCCTGAGCGCCCGTTTCGGATTGGATGGAAATCCCCGGAAAGGACTGGACGAGATCGGGCAGGAAATCCGCGTCTCCCGCGAGCGGGTTAGGCAGATCCAGAACAAAGGTCTCGCAAAGCTCAGAGCCCAGTTCCAAAAGGCGGAAGAAGTCCATGGTTGATTGATTCAAACCGTGGCTGGCTCCTGCCTGTTTACCATGTGCGGGAGGCGCCGGCTGCGGTCTCATTTCTGCCGCCGGGCCTGGACCGGGACAGGAACTCGGTGGCCTGCATGCGGATATTCAGGTCCGGAAACCGCAACGCGGGAAGCAAGGCGGCCAGCAGAATCCGCCAATTCGGGTCAATGCTCATCAGGGAGCCGTAGGCCCGATTTCGGACTTCAGGGTCATTGGATTGCGCCAACTGCCCAAGCGCTCGAACGGCGCAAAGACCGTCGTTTCTGAGCAGTGCGAAGCCGCGGCGCGACAGGAGTTCCTCCTCAGCGTTCGGCGACTGAAGCCAGGTCAGAAGCCACGGAATCGCGTTGGTGCCGATAGCTCTAACCGCCTGTCGTGTGCGGTTCCGGATGGCATCGAGCTCCTTGATGGTCTGTTGCGGTGAAGCGGCCGGCGCCGCCTTTCGCAACCAATCGGAGAGTTCCTCGGCGCCGTAACGTGGTTCGCGAATGCCGTGCCCCACGCGCCCCAGCCATTCCTCCAGTGAGGGCCCCGCGGGCGGCGATTTCAGCCCCTTGCCAATCGCCAGATACTCTTCGTAGGTTGATCTGAGAAAGCGCGGCATCGGATCCCTGGGCCAAGGCGGCAAAAGAGCCTTTGTGCCGCCGGAATCCACCGCGGCGAAGGCGTTGGTCCAGTCGGGGTCAATCTTGTCCAGGCTATTCCAAACTGCAGTGACCGCCGTTTTGGCATAGGTCCGCGGTCCGAGTAGTCCGTAGCGTTGGAGAAACCTCAACCTCGCCTGCGTAAGAGGAGCCGGCAGTGCCAGGGCCGCCTGGGTGACGGCGTTTGAGTCCAAGGTGTTCAGGTGCCGAAGGAATGCCAGGAGGGCGGGCTCGGCCGTCCGCGCCCTCGAGCCGAAGCTGCCAAGCGCCACCGCAGCCGCCGCTTGCTGGGCGAGATTCGTGGATTGCAGGCTGTCCAGCAAGGCAGCTATAGCCATCTGCGAGTGAATGCCTTGCCCGGCAAGCTCATCCAAACCCGTGATTGCCGCCATTCTGACGGTGAGAAGAGGTGAGCGGAGTTCATTAGTCAGGAAGGGAATAACCAAGCCGCTCTCCCGGCCTAGATCGCAGGTCAAGGAAATGAAAAACGGAGCGTCCCCCGGATTCCTGACGGCGGCCTGCATCAGGCCCTGGAGAACGGCGGGGCTGGTTACCCGGCAGACCTTCAGCGCCAGCGCGCTATCCTGCTGGATGCTTCGGTCGGTGCCCGCCACGCCACGCACCAGGCTGGCTTGGCCTGCAGCCCCGATAAATGCCAGGACAAACGCCACGTGCTGACGAACGCCTTCGTCCTGGCTCTTTAGGTTCAGGGCGCCGTCAAGGGCCGGCAGCGCCGGCTTTGCCACGGGCCCCAGCACCGCGAAGCCCAAAACCGCCCCTCGCCACAGCTCGGAGGCGGAATGGACAAAGTCGCAGTGCAGCTTGCCTTGAAGAAACGCGCGCACACGAGTGCGGAAGGTGGAATCTGTGTTCGTGAGCGCATGGAGCAAATACGGCAGGGCATCGATGCCCAAGTCGCGGATGGCGGTAGCGGCCTGGATTCGTTCGGGTGATGAATGGGAGCCAACCTGGTCGATTTGCGCCAAAGATGCCCCGCTCGGTGTGCTGGCGTCGAGTTGCCTCAGCCAGAAGCGAAGCGGATGTCCATTGGCAACGGGGCCGTCCGGCAGCAAAGCCGTTCGCGCAGCAAGGCCCAGGAGAATCGCCGTGAAAGCCACCGCTGCCAAAAGGACGCACTCTCGCTTTCGCATATTAGCAAATAACAACAATATTGCCCTGTTGCTCCAGAAAAAATGCCGCCGATCTCGTTGCGCCCAGGTCGTGAGAATTGAACGGATTACAGAATTGTCATGCCCCATGTATGGCGCAATCGTCGGCGGATGCTATGATTGAAATGCTCGACCACTGGCCGTGGGCGGACCACCGCTACAATGAAATGCGACTTGGGTAAAGTCAATGCAGCCTGTTATTGAACTGAATGAACTAAGCGTTCGCTTTGGAAAGCGAACGATTCTGCATGACCTTACTGTCGGCCTGTATGGCCGGGTGATTGGATTGCTCGGGCCTAATGGCGCCGGCAAATCCACGTTGATTCAGACGCTGCTTGGCTTTTGCCCGCCGGCCACCGGAACGGCCAAGGTCTTTGGACATGACATCCGGCGCGATCTGAGTTCAATCCGGGCCACAGCCGGCTACATGCCGGAAAATGACGCGCTCATCGCGAATATGAGCGCCGTGTCATTTGTTCGGATGATGGGCGAATTGTCCGGCCTGCCCAGTGATGCGGCGCTGGAGCGGGCGCACGAGGTCCTGTTTTTTGTCGGCCTGGGCGAGGCGCGATACCGCCTGTTGGGCACCTACTCGGTGGGCATGAGGCAAATGGTGAAGCTGGCTCAAGCGATTGTTCATGGGCCGCGCCTGCTCATTCTGGACGAGCCGACCAACGGCCTCGACCCGGCTGCGCGCCAGCGCATGCTCCGGCTCATTCGCGAAATGAGGGATTCGGGCGGCATGCGTCTCTTGCTCTGTTCTCACCTGCTGCGGGACGTCGAGGAGACTTGTGAGGAGGTGTTGATTCTCAAGGCCGGGCGCATCGTCCATTACGCGGACCTCGAGAGCGAACGCCGGGCCAATCGGCGCTTCGTGGAAATCCAGACCTCCGCCAATGACCCGGAATTTGCAAAGACTCTGGCCGGGCTGGGGTGTGACTGCACAGCCCTAGGGGCCGGGCGCTTCCGTATGGTTCTGCCGAAGGATTTCGAGTTGCGGGAGATTTATCGGGTGGCGGCGGAACGCGACCTGCCCCTGCGCCGCGTGAATTACCGGCGAGACACGCTGGAAGACATCTTTTTGAAGGCGATGGGGACTTGAAATGGCCGTCTATAAGCATACCTACAAACCCTGGGCCGGTCAGCCTACACCGGCCTGGTCGCGGTTCCTCATCCTGGCCCGCTACGGCTATGCCCGGCTCTTCCATTCCAGGTTCCTGTTGCTATTTTTTGCGCTCTGCCTGTTTTATCCGTTCGTGTGTCTCGCCTACATTTACCTCTCACATAACACGACGCTTCTGGCGACCCTGCTGATTCCCAGTTCGCTGTTGCCAGCCGTCGATGGCCGTTTCTTTTACTTCTATTCAATTGTCCAGGGTGCCTTTGCCTATCTGCTGACCGCGCTGATCGGCCCCGCCCTGGTTTCTCCCGATATGGCGAATGGCGCCCTGCCTCTTTTCTTCAGCCGGCCCTTCTCGCGCGCTGAATACGCCGCCGGCAAGCTCTCCCTGCTCCTGGCCCTGCTTTCGCTGATCACCTGGGCGCCGGGCCTGCTCCTCTTTGGCATTCAATCCAGTGTCGCGGGTTGGGCTTGGGCGAAATCCAATCTGTGGCTGGCGGGGGCCATCTTTTTTGGGCTGGGGTTTTGGGTCATTGTCCTCGCGCTGATCGGCTTGGCGCTCTCGGCTTGGGTGAAGTGGAGGGTGGCGGCAAGTGCGCTGGTGCTTGGGGTCTTCTTTGCGGGAGCCGGCTTCGGGGCGGCTATCAACAGTGTCATGCGGACCAACTACGGCACGCTCATCGATCTGGAGCAGATGGTGCGCATCATCTGGTCCGACCTCTTCCGCTACGACTCAGGCGCGGAAATCTCCGTAAGAACCGCCTGGATTGTCCTGGGCCTGACGTGCGGTGTGTGCGTATGGATGCTGGCCAAGAGAATCCGCCCCTTCGAAATCATCAAATGAGCGATACGGCGATAACCTTCGACAACGTCTCGCGCTTCTACGGCGAGGTGTTGGGCGTAAACCGCATCACCCTCTCGCTTTCCCCCGGCATTACCAGCCTGGTCGGCCCCAACGGGTCTGGCAAGACGACCTTGATGAACCTGATGACCGGCCTGGTGCGCCCCACCTGCGGTGAAATCCGGGTGCTGGGCGTGAAACCCACCGAACCCGCGAAACTCTTCCGCCTCCTAGGATACGCCACGCAGTTCGATTCTTTTCCCAGGGGCCTGACCGGATTCCAATTCATCCATTCGTTTCTCCGGCTTTTTGGATACTCGTCCGCCGAGAGCGCCAGGCTGGGCGCCCAGGCCATCGCGCAGGTGGGAATGACGGAGGCGGCCAACCGCAAGGTCGCCGGCTACAGCAAGGGAATGCGCCAACGCATCAGGCTGGCCCAGGCTATCGCGCACAATCCCCGCGTGCTCGTCCTGGACGAACCGTTGAACGGCCTGGACCCGCTTGTCCGGATTGAGACGATTGACCTGTTCCGGAAGTATGCGTCCGAGGGCCGGCATGTCATCGTCTCCAGCCATATCCTCCATGAAGTCGAAGCAATCTCCGACCAGGTGATCCTGCTGAACAGCGGCTACGTCGTTGCCGAAGGGCAGATTCACGGCGTGCGCAGCGAAATCCAGGAGCGCCCCTACGAGGTCCTGGTCCGTTGCGACCGCCCAAGCGAGTTGGCATCCAAGGCCTTCGAGATGGATCACGTAGTCGAGGCTCAACTGCTGGCCGATGGCGGCGGCGTGCTTGTCAAGACCCGCGACGCCGACCGGCTTTTCCGCGCGCTGAACCACCTGGCTTTGGGCGGGATTCAAATCGAGGGCGTCGCCCCGGCCGACGATAACGTCAACTCGGTTTATGATTACCTGATCGGCGGGGAGGGGACAACCAAATGAAGACGTTTGCTTTGGGGCAGGTTTTCGCTGTCATTCGGCTCGAGTTGAGCAAGACCTTCTTCGCCCGGCGCGGCCTGTGGATCTATCTGCTGGCGCTGGCGCCGGTCTTGCTCTTTTTAGGCCATTCCATTTACGCCCCTCGGGAGCAGCAGCGATTGGCTCAATTGGCGGCGGCCCACCCGATTTCGGCTAAGGAGTTGCGCTCCATCCAAACCGGGATGAGCCGCAAGGAGGTTCTCAAGGACCTCGGCCAGCCCTACTTCCAACACACCTGGCGCCATCGCCGGGGACCGCACGGGTTCCGCGAACATGTGCTTTACAAATACACCGATGGCCGAAGCGACTTCCATTTCTTCTTTGCGGAGGGAAGACTCCGCTTCATCCGGCGCGACGACCCGGACACGCTGGCCAAGCTCTCGGTTATTTTCGCCACCGTCTTCCAGTACTATTACCTGCGGTTGGCGGTGTTCTTCGGATGCGTCGGGGTGTTCATCAATCTCTTCCGAGGAGAGATGCTGGACAAGAGCCTGCACTTTTACCTGCTCACGCCCGTGCGGCGGGAAGCCCTCACGGTGGGCAAATACCTGGCCGGGTTGCTGGCTACCGTCGTCATCTTCACCGCCAGCACCGCCCTCCAGATTGCGGCGATGCTCTGGGAATTCGGCCACGGCGCCGTCGCGAGCTATTTGGCGGGTGGCGGTTGGGGCCAGATCGGGGCCTATATGGGGATAACGGCGCTGGCGTGCGTGGGCTACGGCAGCATCTTTCTCGCCGCGGGCCTGCTCTTTCGCAACCCGATCATTCCAGCGGCGGCCGTGCTCATCTGGGAGAGCGCCAATCTGTTTCTGCCGCCGACACTCAAGCACTTGAGCGTGATCTTCTATCTCCAGTCGCTCTGTCCGGTCGTTGCGGCCCCAGCGGGCAACCTGCCGCATCTGCTCACCTTGTTGATTTCAGCGGCCCAACCCGCCTCTCACGCAGCGGCGCTGGCCTGCGTTCTCGTTTTCAGTCTCGCCGTCGTCGCCGTGTCCTGCCTCCGCGCCCGGACCCTGGAGATCAGTTACGGCACGGATTGACGGTAATTCTCAGTGTGCAGCGATCTAACACCCCGAACTGATGCCGCACTAACCCCAGTTCCCCGCGCCAGCTCAAGTGTGAAATCATCACCCAGAGCCACCCCCTCCAAAGATTGCGAGATGCGCACGCCGCCCGACATCCAACTTCAGGCGTGACCGGCGGG
>JBJKSV010000271.1:0-2786 GCA_046703605.1 Limisphaerales bacterium | reverse complement strand
CGAGGGACTTACGACCTGGGCTGCTTCCTGGCGGAACCGGACGTGCAGTGCGTGGCGGTTTGTGACATCCAGGAGGCGCACCGTCAAGCCGCCAAGGACAAGGTCGATGCCAGCAACGGAAATCGGGATTGCGCCATGTACCGCGATTTCCGCGATCTTCTGGCCCGGAGCGACCTCGATGCCGTGCTCATCGCCACCGGTCCGAACTGGCACGCCACCGCCGCCATTGCCGCCGCCAACGCCGGCAAAGACGTCTATTGTGAGAAACCCTGCACCAAGAACATCGTCCAGAGCGTGGAGTTGGCCAAGGTCTTCCACCGGACGGCGCGCGTTTTCCAGGCGGGGACCCAGCGCCGCAGCCTCCCCAATTTCATGTTCGCCGTGCAACTCGCTCAACGCGGCAAGCTTGGCACGTTAAAGACCCTCTACGCCCATCCCGGCGGCCTGGGAACCTCGATGAGCGGCTGGGCGCCGGCCGAACCGGAACCGCCCAAAGACAAAATCGACTGGAACCTCTATCTTGGCCCGGCGGCCTGGCGTCCCTTCAACCGCAAGTGGCTCGACGGATTCAACTTCGAGAAAGGCGGCGGGCTGGTGGGCGGCGGCTGCCTCGAATGGGGTTCGCACTGCGTGGACCTCTGCCAATGGGCTAACCAGGCCGACAATACCGACCCCGTCGAGTACGAACCGGTCGGCGACCAACTGCACGCCCGCTACGCCAATGGCGTTAAGCTCGTTATGCGCAACGACGGCTGGCTCGGCTTGGGTTCTTGCCCGGTACGATTCGAAGGCGACCTCGGCTGGGTGGAGACAGGCGACGACGGTGACATTGCCGCCAGCTCGCCTTCTTTATTGGTTGGCAAAGGCGCCAAGATCGGCGGTTACCCGGCCAACTTCCATATCCGCAACTTCCTGGACTGTGTCAAAACCCGAGAACTGACTCGCGCCAACGTCGATGTCGCCTGCCACTCCCACATCGCCTGTCATGCCGCCAACGTCGCCCTCTTTCTCCATCGCGAGGTCAAATACGACCCGGCCACAACCATGTTCATCGGGGACGAGGAGGCAAACCGGCTCCGCTCAGAGGCGCTGCGGGAGCCATGGCGTATCTGAACTCAAATCATTCAACCAGAGGACAATCTTATGACTTCAAACATGAAGCTACAGTTCGGCGGCTTGGCACCGGGCGCAACTCGCCAGCACCCCAGCGACAAAGGCGAAGCGGCCGCTCCAATCGCAAATCGCAAATCGCAAATCGCAAATCGATACAACCAATCGCCCGTTCCCGTCAACCGTAGGAGCGTTGGCAGGATGCGCTCTTGGCTCTCCGCCGCCGTCATCGCGCTAATCGGCATCGGCACGCTGGCATCGAGCCTTCGCGCGGCCGGCCTGGATCCCACTCGAGCGGAAAAGGAGAACCATCTCATCAGCCTGCTGCAATCCGGCGCCGCTCCGGCCGATAAGGCCATCGCCTGCAAGAAGCTGGCTATTTACGGTTCAGAGAAGGCGGTCCCGGCCTTGGCCCCGCTCCTGGCCGACCCCCATTTGGCCTCCTGGGCGCGCATCGCTCTGGAGGCCATCCCCGGCCCCGCCGCGGATGAGGCCCTGCGCAACGCGATGCCGTCTCTCCACGGTCTGTTGCTGGTCGGCGTGATCAACTCCATCGGCGTGCGGCAAGATGCCCAGGCCGTCAAGGACCTCATCGGCGAACTGAAGAATACCGATCCGGAGGTGGCTTGCGCCGCCGCGGCAGCCCTCGGCCGAATCGGTGGCAATCAGTCTGCCCGGGCGCTGCGGCGCGACCTCTCCGAGGCGCCCGCCGAGGTCCGCTCGGAGGTGGCCGCGGCCTGCGTTGAGTGTGCCGAGCAGTTCCTTTCCCAGGGCAAACGCCGCGCGGCGGTCGGGCTTTACCGGGCCGTGCGCAACGCCAAGGCGCCCGAAGAGAGACGGATCGAGGCCACACGTGGCCTGATCCTGGCCGAAGGCTCCAGGGGCATTCCGCTCTTGCTCGGTCTCCTGCGGTCACAGGACAAAATGGAGTTTCGCTCCGGACTCACCATTGCGCGCGAAGCGCCCGGTCAGAAAGTGACCGTTGCGCTAGCGGACGAATTGCGCCGGTGCGGCCCCGAACGCCAACCGCTGTTGCTCCTGGCGCTGGCCGGCCGCCACGACGACGTCGCAAACCCCATCATCGTCGAGGCCGCCGAGCGCGGTACGAAGCCGATGCGCCTGGCCGCCATCCAGGTGTTGGAACGGCAAGGCAAGCTTTCGGATCTCCCGGTCCTCCTGAGTGCCGCAACGGATACTGATGACCAGGTCGCCCAGGCCGCCATTGGCTCTCTGACCCGTTTTCCTGCTCTTGGCACCGATGAGGACTTGCTAGGCCGGATGCCTCAGGCCACCGGCAGCCTGCGGCGCGTGCTCATCACGCTGGCCGGCAAACGGCAGATCAACGGGGCTGTGCCCCACCTGCTTAAATACAGCGAAGACCCGGACGCCGAAACGCGTGTCGCCGCCCTGCGGGCCCTGGCGGTGCTGGGAGATGCAGCCCAGGCCATGGATCTCGCGGCGCTGCTTCAGAAGACTCAAAACGCCGGGGACCGCCCGGAGATTGAAAGGACCATGGTTGCGATTTGTGGCCGGTCGGGCGCCGCCTCCGTGGCTGGCGTCATGCCGCTGACACGCAATCCGGATCCAGCCCTTCGCGTCGCGGCGCTGCACAACCTGACTGCGGCGGGCGGCCCCGCCGCATTGGCCGCTGTCAATGCGGCCGTCCAGGACAAGGA
>JBJKSV010000270.1:0-2659 GCA_046703605.1 Limisphaerales bacterium | reverse complement strand
GACCCATATCCTGCCCATCTCTCAACTGGGCTTGATGGAGATGACTCGCCAGCGCCACTCCGAAAGCGTCAACGCCGCCGTCTATGACGACTGCCCGTATTGCAAGGGGCGCGGCACGGTCAAGAGTGCCCTCACGATGAGCGTCGAAATCCAACGCAAACTGAGCGAGATCCTCAAGAAACGCACGCGAGACGAGTCGGACTTTCAGTTGCGCATCGAGGTGCATCCGACCATCCTCGAACGGCTCCGCACCGAGGATGAAAAGCATCTCATCGAGATGGAGAAACGCTACTTCGGCAAGCTCTCCTTCCGGGCCGTGCCGAGCCTGCATGCCGAACAGTTCAAGATCGTCAATGTGGCCACCAACGAGGAATTTGTGAGTGGCGGCTCCTGAGAGACGATCTGTCCGGCGCGTGAGGTGAAGGCGGAGGACGGTAGTGCTGGCACCAGCACCACCGTTGCCCCTCCCGGACGCCAACGGTGTCGGCCATGCGAGAGGAAAAATGGGCTTAGAGAGAATGCAACCGTTACGCGATCGTTACACTTCGGGTGACGTCTCGCTATTTCACCAGGGCGAGGACCTCTTTGAACTCCGAGGTGCCCGCCTGGCGCAGCAGCTCGAACAGGGCCATTTCCGTGCATCCAACGACCGCGCCAGCATCGCGCATGCGCTCCAGCCCCGCGACCCTGTTCTCCGGAGTCCGGGAGGACACCGCGTCGGCAACCACGTAAACCAGGAGACCGGCCCTGAGCAGGTCCAAGCAGGTCATCGTCACGCACACGTGTGCCTCAATCCCGCAGAGAATGGCCTGGGAGATTTGCCGCTTTTCCAAGGCGCCGCCAAAACCCGCTGCGTCGCAAGCGCTGAAGGTGGTTTTCTCGAATGGAGCGGAGTCGCCCAGCAGGTCGGCGACGGCGGGCACGGTGGGTCCCAGACCCTTGGGATACTGTTCGGTGGCAAACACCGGCACATTGAGAATGGAGGCGCCGCGGATTAGTCGCACGGCGTTGTCGAGCACGCGCTCGGATTGAAAAATCGCCGGCAAGAGCCGCTCCTGGATATCGATTACGATTAAGCCGGCGCGCCTCCGCCGAAGCGGCTCAGCTTGGATTGCGTAATTGTCAGAACGACTTGCATTCATGAAGTCCACGCCCAGAATGAGCCCTCGCTGAACGAGTTACAAGCCAAAGGCATCGAAACACATTAACCAGCGCGATCTCTGCCTGAGTCACCGCCTGGAGTCGATGAAGTCCCGGTCTATGACGACCTTCCATTGGCCGCCAATCTGTTGGAGTTTGAGGGTTTCCTGCTGCGGAGGAGCCGAGGCGAAATCCGTTTCCAGTTCGAGGACTCTTTCGTTGGCAGACGGCGACTGTTCCGAAAGAATGCGATACCCGGTAAACCCCGCTTTCTCATTCAAGGCCATCATCGGCATCAAAATCCCGTCCTCCACCCCATAATGGTTGTTCAGGATCTGCTGGATGATTTGCGCCTTGTTCGGATCGGTTGAAGCTCTGGCCGCTTCCACGATCTGGTCTTCCAGTGCCTTTCGAGCCTCGTCCGTGACGAACAGGGACTGCTTGAACAGCGCGCGATTTCCGGTCAGGACGGCCCAACCGCGGGTTCGCAGAGCATTTTGCGGAGTGGCGAATCCAACGTCAGCCCATGAATCCTTTGGGACATCGGGGCCCGGTTGCGGCTCAGGCGGAACAGAGTGTTCCGGGGCCGTCTCCGCCGGTATCCGGGCTGTTGCGCCTTTTTGAGCGCTATCGCGCAGATTCTGAACCTCGTTCCTCAGCTTGGCCAGGTCTTCGCCCTCCGCCTTGAGCCGCCGGTTTTCTTCCCCTATCGCCGCGAGTTTAGCGGCGGTTTCGCTTTCTTCGCGCTGAGTTCGGACGGCGAGCAGGGTCTGTTGCCGCCGAAGCTCCACGAGTTCGCGTTGAAGACGCCAGGCCCTGTGCGCTTCATAAGTTCCAGCCCCGATGAGACTCGCGAGCGCCGCTCCGATCATGGTTTTTTGCAGTGTTGTCATGGTAATGGCTTTGATGGCGGCGGTTGTCGCGGTGGCGACCGCTGTTCCCCCAGCCAGAGCCACCACCGCTGAAATGCTCGTGGCCAGGCCCGCGGGGGCGGATTGAACCGCGCCAGCCGTCATCAGCGCGGCAAGCGCGGCTGTGCCGGTCGTGACACCGCGCCGTTTCAACAGATTGCGCAGTTTTGCCAAAGCGCGGACCACCCGCATCCGCGCGGCGTCTTCGCCGCTGCCAATAGCTTCACCGACTGCCCGGAAATCACGCTGCTCAAAGAAGCGGAGCAGAATGGCCATCCGGTCGGTTTCATCGAGTTCATTGATGGCCTCGTCGAGAACCGGCGCGAGGAGTGTCCAGCCTTCATGGGCATCTCTTTGCATGGCGTTTAACTCCATTGCCCGTCTTTCACGAACTCGGCGGCGCCGTTCGCCCCGCATCAGGTTGGCGGCGACAAAACACGTGTGTCGATGGAGCCACCCACTTAGAATGACCTCCCCGCCAAGTGAGCCGGCGCTTCGAGCCAAATCGATGAAGACCCTCTGGGTTATGTCTTCCGCCCAGTGCGCATCGCCCTTAGCGGACCGGAGCGCCACCGAATAAACCAGCCCCAGGTGACGGCCCAGCAATT
>JBJKSV010000269.1:0-5537 GCA_046703605.1 Limisphaerales bacterium | reverse complement strand
AAAACAGACGCCGAGGTAGCCGGGGTCGCCCGGCATGCCGAATGTTCGAACGGCGAAATCCTTTTGCTCGGGGAAGACCTCGACAATGGTTGGGTCCTTGAGGTCCAGCCCGTATTTGGCGCAAAGGGTTGCTTTTGCCCGCTCCAGCAGGGCGAGGGCACGCGCCCCATACACAGCGGCTTCGTGGGGCGACATGCGCAGGACGAAATCCTGGTTGGTCAGGCTCTTGAAGCCATCCATCGTGTCATGGAGTGTGGCCAGGTTGTAGGCCTCCACATCGTACCCATCCTCTTTTTGGACCGCGTCGGCCAGGCGCCAACCCTCGTTCTCCTGGCCCAGGCGGAGGAGGTCCTGCGCAAGCTGAATCTTGGCCGGCAGATAATCGGGGTCGAAGCCCAAGGCAAGCCGCTGGTGGCGTGAGCCTTCGGTGAAACGGTAGTTCTGCGACAATTTCAGGCCAATCAGGTAATCCACCCGTGGATTTGAGGACCAGAATCGGAGCGCGTTTTCCCTTGCAGTCTGCTCCTCCTGGGGCTGATTTTGCAACTCGGCTAGAACGGCGCGGTAGGCCCAGGCATCCGGGTCCCACGGATTAACGGAGTCAATGCGCTTCAGCAGCTTATGCGCCGTGGAGTAGTCTTCGGCATCGATGCTGTGATCGACTAACAATAGGAGGCTGCCAGTGTGATGGCTGTTGGTCTGCAGGGCTGTGTTCAGGGAAGCCAGCATTAGTCCCGTGTCGCTCGGTGCATAGGCCTTGGCAAGTCCCAGTTCTAAACCGGGATCGCCCGGCAGCGCCTTCAATCCCTCGGTGAACGTCTTGGAGGCCAAGGCATAATCATGCTCCTGGAGCGCCAGCCCGCCAATGGCCAGATAAACCGCCCGTTCTTTGGGGTCCGCCTGCTTCGCGCTGGCAAAAACCGTATCGAGGACGCGTTTCGGATCGGCCCCCGCGAGCAAAGCCGCCTCGCCAAACACCGTGAGGCTCACCGCATCGCGATAATCCCGCGGATTGGAGCTGACAGCGTGAATGATTCTTTGAACCATTTGGCTGGCTTCTCCGGTTCGGCCATTGCTCAGAAAGACCTGGCGCGCCTGCCACATCAAGCGCACGCTCCATCGATCTTGAGCCATGGCGTGAGTGATGGCACTGAGAGCTTGGGGATAGCGCCCCCTGGCCATCAGCGCCTTGCTCTCCCACTCGCGCCATTCGTCGGAGCGGTAAGAGGAAGGCGCTTCGCGTTGCGCCAGGGCGACGCAGGCATCATAGTCACCGGAGAGAAACAGGTGCTGCGCCTTGGCCAGGTCTTTATCAGCTCCGAGACAGCTCCAGGCAAAAACCAGCGCGAGCAGCCCCACCATAGGTGGCCGCCAAGTCCTTGCGACGCGGCGCTCAGTTACAACTGGACTTCTCAAGCTAATGGCGCAGTCTAATCCACATTGCGCCATCGCTCAAGTGGGGTCGATCCGCGATTTGCGATGGGGGCAGGAGGCGGTTGCTCCGCTAGAAAGCTGGAATAGCCGCGAAAGAGCGCAAACCCGCGCAGAAGCCAGCGTCGAGAGGGATCTCTGCACTCCTTCCTACCCAGCTTCTTGGACGCCTCCAACTCCGCCTCGGCCTTGATGATGCGCGCCCGCTTTTCCCGGAACGCCTCCGCCTGCATGGCCATGACCTGCTGCATCGCCCCGGGCAGTTCCACGTCCTTCATCTCAAACCGCTCGACCACAATGCCCCAAGCGGTCGTGGCGTCGGTTGCAATCCGAGAGTGGCCCTCGACTCCAATTTTCTCAACTCAATTCCAGCAATTCTCATCGTGCCTCGCTCTGCCACGAATGAACACCAATAAACACCAATAGCGGCCCGAATCGTGTTCATTGGTGTCCATTCGTGGTTGTACCAGGCCCACAATGAGATCTGTTGACTCAATTCCGCCGACTCTGCTAACCGTCGGGCGGGCGGCGGTATGCTCCGGGCGCATCGTCCCGCCTGGCGCGGGCTGTCTCGTTAGGTCCAGATGCGTTGAGTGGGGCAGGTCAGCGCAAGCTCTCCTGGAGCGCCGAGATGTCCAGGAATTCCGAGTCCCGGGTTTTGTAGATGCCATCCAGGGCGGCGGGGGCGTTGGGGACGATAGCAAGCCAGCGCGCAATTCGTGCGCTCCCGGAAGCGCGGTGGAAAGGCAGGTGCGCATCCCAGAGTTTGCCCGCGGCATCTTTGCGTGCTCCGGCAATCAGCCACAATCCGAGGTGGCGGTGCAGGAGGGCGGCGTCTTCCGGGGAAGGGTCCCGGTCGGGCAAGAGCGCGGTGCTGACCGCAAGGCGCAGGTTGGGAAGCTTCCACCGGTCCAGGAACTGCCCTGCCTCAGCCAGGCTCCAGGGCGGCTTGCCGAAGGTCTGGCGAAGATAGAGGGTGATGCCCCGCCTCTTCGCCTCCTCCGAAAGCAGCCGGAACGTCTTCTGAAATGCATCCAGTGTCTGCTGCCGGGTGAAATTATTCTCCGGGAAGCGGTGCAGCGAGAGCATCAGGTCGGTGGAGCCGAGGATCTCCATTTTGTCCAGGACATCCTTCAAGGCGCTCATGCTGGCGTTGTAGTCCGCCGGGAGATTGTCGATTAGCCGCAAAGTGGGGAACAGGTTCAGGCCCGGGCTGGCATCGACGACAATACGGACTCGTTGTTGGCGAAGCCAGACCGCCTCGGCCTGGAGGGCGCGCCGTTCCCGAGTGTGCAGGTAATCCCAGCTTACGACAACCCCGTCGAAGTGTTGGAAGAAGGTCGGGCGCGAAAGGAGAGCGTCCTGGATCGAGGGACACTGGCGAAGCGGCAGGAAGCGGCCGACGGGCCGGTGCGGCGGAGGAACCTGCGGGATGTCCGAGACTGATTCTTCGTTGACCGCTACGGAAAAGATGCGGATGTCGCCCCCGGCGATGGTGGTGGCGGTGCTCCGGCCAATGGAATCGGCGGGCACCGTTTCGGGCAGGTAACCCGGCGCGCCCTTTTCGGATTGGTCCAGGGGCAGCTCGGAAATGGATTCTATAGGCCCGCAATGGGACGTGATTTTGAACGGCTGCTCCCGCCACCCATTGTTGGCCACGCCAATGAGGTATTGGCCGGGGGCTTTCCGGGTCGTAATGAAACTGAGCTTCCGGTTTCCCACGTCGAACAGTTCCTGTTTCCGGAACGCCGCTTCCAGAACCGAGCGGAGCTCTGGATCCAGCCGGTAGGGCTTGGGCAGCGGATGATCGACTTCACTGCGGAGGGGGGCGTGGGGCAGCATTTCAACGCCGAGACGGCTTGCCAAAACTGTCAGCGTGCCGGCGCCGATGTTGGTGCGCAAAGTGGCACTGATATTGGTAATCCCCGCCAAACCTTCCGGGAGCCTTCGCAAATTGCCGGCGGTGAGAATGAGATTGCCGCCGCTCCGGACGTAGGCGGTGAGTTTGCGGCCGATCTCGACGCCGCCTCCCAGTTCGTCCGCCACAACCACCAGCGGATAGCGTTCGAGCAGCCAGAGCGGGGCGTCGCTCAACAGGCAATCGGCCACGTCCCCGAACGGTGTCGGGGCAATAAACCCGGATTCATCGTGGAAGTAGGAGGAGTTTTCATAACCTGGGTAGAGCAAGTCGAGGATTCCGTCGGTGAGGTAATCGCCTTCGCCATAAGGGAGGTTGCCCCAAACACGGTAAAGGTTGTCGGAATAGAGGTGGCGCGGGACGGTCCAGCCGGCGTAGAAATCCAGCAGCAGCGCCACAGGCGTGTACATGACGCCCGGTTGGCCGTGCTCTTTGACCCATCGTTGCGCGGCCTGCTGGATGCGGCCAATCGGCGTGAGTTCCTCCCCCTCCAGCCATCCGTTTTCAAATCCCACCGCCACACAATTGTAGAGAATGTGCATGTAGAGCAGGCGCTTGAGCAGGCTCAGGCTGGTGCCCTTGGTCGGGCCATGCGCATACCCGTCGCCTTGGCCTGAAGATCCGTAGGTCTTGAATCCCCAGCGGTTATAGATGGAGGCGTTGCCAAACCAGGGAACGCCGTACTGTTTTCCGGCGCCGCGGATGAAGGCGTAATAAACCTGGCTGTTGGGCAAGCCTTGGGCGGTCTCGGCACCAATCATCGTGTAGCCGCCTTGCTTGAGGAGGTAATGACCGAAGTTCAAAGAGACCAGCGCGGCGTGTTTGGGCCCCAGGTCCTGGTCCATCCGCTCGAAATGGCGCTGGAAATTCAGGTACTGCTCCACGCGACTGGCGGAGGCGGGAGTCATTTGGTTGGCATAGCCGCCGATGTAGCGTCCATCCTGCTCGCCGATGTCCGTGCCGAGCCACCGTTCCCCAAGCTTGGATTCCAGCATCGCAAAGACCTGGTGAGGCACCTTGAATTGCTGCCAGTAGCCACCGGGCCCGGAGCCGGGCACGTAACCCCAAACATCGAACAGATACAATCCCCGTTGCTTAATCTCATCGGCCACGGCCGGCAGGTTCGTCGCAAAGAGAATCGGGTAAGAAGGCCAGATAACAGTCCCCAGATCATCGGTTCGAGTGAACTTCTGAAGCTCCTCCGCGTAATCAATAATCCTCCCGTTCTGGAGGTTGAATCCGCGAAGACAGGTAAACTGGGTGCGGCCCTTGAAGGTCTTCCACGTGGGTGGGCGCACCGCATGACGGCTGTAATCAGGATTCTCGCGCGGATCCATGAGGTGAAAAAACACGCGGTGAGGTTCAAAGTGCGCCGGGGCGGAGTGCGGTTGCGGGCCCACGCATTGAGCACGCCAGCCGAGGAGGATCACAGCGGCGCAGATGAGAACCGTTTTGTGAATCGCTTTTCGCGGGAACATAATGCGTTGATGATTTACAGCCCAGCCCTCCCCAATAAGGTGTCACGCAACACCGGGATCACTAGCCGGTCCTTCGGACGATTGGCCGCTTGTTTGCTGACCAGGATACCCCACCAGCATGAACCGGACCCCGTGGCGGACCAAGGCGTCGAGCAGCCGGAGTTCAGCGTCGGAAAGCCGCGAAACCTCGGCCACGGCGCAGGCTCCTTTGCAGACGCTCCTCCGGTGTCAGTTCGAGCGCCAGTAACGTCAGACGAATGTTATCTGGGTCAGCTTCGGGATGTTGGTGAACAATGGCCTTGACCCGAGCCGCCAACTCCCTTCCCCAGCGGAGCGGGTCATCGTGACTGGGTTGGCCGGAGCTCGTCGATTTCATCATCGGGAGCATAACCGGAGTAGTCACCACAGTCGAGCCTCCGTTTTCAGCAATTCTCATTTTGGAAGGATGAACATTTCTACGCCGGATTGCCACGGCAAACGCCAGGCGGTATCGTCGGACATTATGAAAACGATTCCGCTTCGCCGTTTGCTGCGGGAACCTGTAAAGGTGAAACGCTTGACTCGCTCAGGCCAGAGCGTTCGGGTCACCGACAATGGCAAACCGCTTTGGATCATCCAGCCTGTTGCACAGGAAACGGACGACCAGGAGCGCGCCCGTGCCATCAATGAACTGCTGGATGAGGCCCTGCGCGCCCCGCGTTCCCCCGTGA
>JBJKSV010000268.1:0-4587 GCA_046703605.1 Limisphaerales bacterium | reverse complement strand
ACCAGCACGCTCGGCTGGATGGAAGAGAAGGTGCCTTCACTCCCCGCAGTCGTGTTGCCCGCGGTGCCGCTGGCCTGGGCGCCGAAGTTGATGTTGTTCGATGCAAGACTTTGCACGGCATTTCTATCCATGAGCAGGATGACCATGAAGGTCTGCTCGCCACCGGCCTGAAAGCCGATGCTGGCCTGGTTGGCGCTCACAAAGACGGGGGCGCTCCAATCGCCGGTCTGCGGGTCGCGGGCCAGGGCGATGCCGGAGCCGCCTTCATAAGCGAAGAGGAACCCGGCCTTGGTGCGGTCCAGCAGGACGATCCCCTGCGCCTGGCTCAAGAGTTTGGGGGGAATGCGTTTGTCCGGTTTTGACTGCATCGCCTCAAACTTCGCCGTGAGCATCTGGATGCGGTTGTCCAACGCGGATTGGGTCACCCCAAAACTCGTTCCGGCAAGGCTCAACAATACTAGTGAAAGTATCAACGATTTCATCCTGCATTATCGCGCAGAGCGCAAAGGAGGCAAGGGGGGTTGGTTTACCCATGTCTCTCCAGCAGACCCGCTCGTGGCCCGAGTGTTTACTGCCGCGAACAGGCCAGCGACGGTCTTTACGCAGAGGGTGTCCCAAACCCATTTCCACGATGCGGAGTTTCATGTTCAAGCTCCCGCTACGCGCGCAGCCGACGCAACCGGACTTTGCCACCGCCTAATTCAGTGGGCTGGGGAGCTGTGGCCTGGTCGCAATGGCTGCGGGGAGGGTGTGCGCGCGCTATTTGCCCGGCACTACGGTGATCGTCAGTGAATACTGGAAAACCAAGCCAGTCTCCGGTTGCAGGCTGTTTCCGGGCGGGACCAGCACGGAAGTTTCCGCCGTCAGGGTATGAGTCCCCACCGACAGCGGGCGAAGCATAAAGGGTGTGGGCTGAAGGAATGCCTCGCCGATGCCTCCATTCGCTTGCTCATTCGGGAACAAGAGCGGCGGATCGAAATATTGAAGGCCGGCATAAAACTCAGAAATGTTGTCCACGATGGTATCGCCATCCAGCGAGATCTGCCCCGTCACATAGGTCCCCCACCAGGCATCCGGCAGGACGGGATCGGTGCTCCCGTCTGAGTAGAGAGTTCCAATCCAGCTCATGAGGTCCCCCAAAAGGGAGTCTCCCGCATGAACGGTCACATCGGCATGGCCGGTGAAAACGAACGGATCGGCGACCGTTCCGCTTCCCGTGGGGGGGCCGAAACTGACACCGGTTTGTACACCGCTGAGGAACTGGACGTGGCCAAACACATTGTTCTCGAGATGGCCGGGAGCAATCGCCCAGACCTGGTACGCTCGTGCCCACTCGGCCATGCTCAGGCCATAGGGGTGAGACTGAGGCGGGGCAATAGCTGGGCCGGCGAGGGCGACGGAACTGGTTCCGGCGAGGCCAAACGCACTGAGGGTGGCAATCGCTACGGCCTTTGTCGCCGTGGCAGCGAGGGACTTTACTACAGGACTATTCATCACAATTTATCCTTTCGTTTGTTATGTTCGTTGCAGGCGCCTCTTCGGCGGGTCCACCAGGCTCGTGCCTGGCGGCGCCAAAGATACTACCGCTCGCAACGCCCTCATCTTCATGCTTTGCCCTCCGTGGCACCATCGACGGACTCAGGTATTTTGCGGTACTTGGTTTTGGGTAATTTGAATACCTGGGTCCACGTAGCTGCCGAGCAGTTCGCGGGAGGAACGAAAGAAAACCAACCACCAATGGACACGGTTGAACCCGGCGCGGCAAAGCCTCAACAGACCGTCCGAAAGCTCCCTGGCAAAAAATCGGGGCAAGAGAATCTTTCAAGAAGAAAAGAAACTCAGAGAGAGTGATACACATGACCCCTCACCATTGGGGGCGATTGGGCGCAACATTCGAGGTTTCAAAACCCACAGGAATCTCGTCGAGAAAGAACGACCGGCAACCGCAGCAAGTCATCCTTGAGGAGATAGCCCGCTGCGCCCGCTTGGCGGGCTGCCTCGCGGAAGCTGGGGCGGTCGAACTGAGTCAGGATCAGCACTCGTGCCCCGGGGAATTCCTTGGTGATCCTGGCTGTAGCCTCCAGGCCGTCCATACCGGGCATGGCAATGTCCATCAGCACCCAGTCCGGACGATACTGCCCGAACGCCTCCAAGGCCTCTTGGCCGTCCGCGGCGGTGATGATCTGCTCGGCAACTCCGCCGCAGATCCGCGTCAGCAACAGCCTCATCTCCTTGCTGTCATCGGCAATGAGGATTTTCACATCCGGCCCCTCTGGTCTGCAGCAGCCGAAGCGAACGGGCCAAGCTGAAATCGCTCGCGCCGCTCGCAACGGCTGCTGTGTGATAGATGCGAGTCTAATGGCGATGCCTTAGAACGTGGCACATTGGTGCGCTAACGGTGAGGTTAGCCGCCTCCTGCCGAGGTTTCCCCACACCCGTTCAGCGATATTCCTCGTTGTCGTCGGTCCCCATCGGACTGGCCAGGAGGAGGACGTTGCGGCCATCTTCGAGAACTGCGGCAAACCCAATCTGCCCTCGATCGTTGATGGCGGCGCTCGTGACGGGAAGCCCCGATAGCGGGGGGAGCGGAGCACCATTGAGTTGCTGGCCTGACTGTTCCAAGGCGTAGATGGTGCCCACGCCGGGAATGACCGTGCCGACATGCGCTACAACCTGGAGAGTTCCGCGGGAGTAGAGGAGCATCTCTTCATCCCCGGTGGTGGTGGCGGCGCAGAACGTGGCCTCGCCTCGATTATTGAGAGCTGCTTGGCCGGTGATCTGGCTGCCCGTGACGACACTGAACTCGCCTCCGCCAGGGGCGGGATCACCGACACCGGCGACCCGAACCAGCCTTCCCGCTGTGTACAAATAGATCGAGCCAACCCCAAGTCCAGCAGCGCCTGGACTGTTTTCTCCGAAGAGAACTTCGCCTCGGTTGTTAATCTGGGTATCGCCATTAGCCCCACCAGTTCCGGCGGGGCTGGCAATCGCCTCGATGTGTCCGGTTGCGGCCCAGCGCACGTAGTCCCCGGCAACGGCCCCGGGGGAAGCGGGCGCGGCTTGGAAGGCGACATCACCGCGGTCGTTGATCGAGCCGGTGTATGCGCTATCAACTGTCTGGCCACCGGGCAGGGGTGTTCCGTGCCGCGCTACGACACTGATGTGGCCTTCGCAGTCTGCAACATAGACGCCGGGCTTGTCGCCGTCCGGCGTGCTCGCAAACGCGGTAAAGCTGAGGGTTCCGCGATTATTGAGAGTCACGTTGAAGCCCGAACCCAGGAGAGTTCCGCCGTCAGGCGCCGGGGTGACTCCTGGGATGAGCACCGGGAACAGCAAGCCCCTGCGCGCCGAATAGTAGTAAACGCCGCCGTGGATGAAGGGGTCGAACTGAGCAGGTTCGAGCTGGAAGGTCAGCGCAACGTCGCCCCGGTCATTCAGGCCAAGGTCGCCCAGTTCGCCGGCTGCGAACGTGCCACCTCCGGGGGCGGCATCGCCCCAGCGCATGACCTCAGTGAGACCGGCATCATCCGCGATGAATACCCCCTCATTTCCGGCAACCGCAGGCTCGGCGGTAAACGCGAGTTGCCCCCGATTATTGAGGCGGGTCGGCTCGAAATCGGCCGAGAAGGCGCCCCCGCCCGGGGTCGGGTCCCCGAGCGCCTCCACGAGCGCGATGTTGTACTGGGGAGATTGGGCCTGCACCGCCTGGGAGAGGAAGGCGCAAGCGGCCAATCCCGCCAAGGCTGAGACGAGGCCCGAAAGGGCACTGTCGTTTCGAACTGGTATGCTAATGCGTATTTTCATAGAAACGTTGTTATCTTCTGTCAGGAGGCACGCTCCTGGCATTGTTTTCTGCTTGTCCAACTCGCGGCGGTCCCGACATGGCTCGAACCACACCGGCCACCGCGCCCAATTCAAATGGGAATTGGAGGCTGCTACTATGAAGGCATCAGGCTTTGGCGAGAATCGCGGCAGCCAGGTATTCTGCACTACTTGATTACTGGTATTTTTCCTGGTTGGAATCAGGGAGGCAGGTTCAGTGGGAGGCAGGAATCCCGGTCACTTTCCTGGCAGGTCTTCAGTCACACTCGCCATCCGGCGCAGGAAGAAGAGCCGCGATGAGGCCTCCCTTCGCGAATGCACAACGGCACCGAGTGGCCGAGGCGCGCGCGGCAGCCTCGGTGTCAGTCTCTATCAGGCAAGGGGATCACGGCGCGAAACCGCGTGCCCTGTCCCGGATTGGACTCGATCTCCATTTGGCCTCCCATAATGCGGACCCGCTCCCCCATGCCTGCCAGGCCGGTGCCGGGATGCGACCCGAGCGAGTCGTCTCTGTACCTTGAGAGAGCAAATCCAACTCCGTCGTCATCCAATACCAAGCAAAGGGATTGTGCCTGGCGGTGGATTTTGAGTGAGGCACGTTTGGCGTGGGAGTGCTTGAGGATGTTGTTGATGCCTTCCTGCACGACACGGTAGAAATTGATTTCAAACTCTTTAGGGAGCAGTCCATCAATCTGGCCGGTTTGCAGCTCGAATCGCGTGCCGGAGGATTCTCCGGCCTGGCTGACCATCGCGTAGATGGCCTTT
>JBJKSV010000267.1:0-3227 GCA_046703605.1 Limisphaerales bacterium | reverse complement strand
CTTGGGAGCCGCTGGGGTCACGCAGGTTTGTCGCGGGCGGATTTAACTGGACCGGCTTTGATTACCGCGGCGAGACGACGCCCTACGGCTGGCCGGAGATTAATTCCAACTTCGGCTTTCTGGACATGTGCGGTTTTCCCAAAGACGCGGCCTTCTATTGGAAGGCATGGTGGCAGAGAGGCCAGCCGCTGGTCCATGTTTTCCCGCACTGGAACTGGCCGGGCAAGGAAGGCCAGAACATTCCAGTCTGGTGCTTCAGCAATTGCGAGGAGGTGGAATTATTCCTGAACGGGCGCAGTCTCGGAAAAAAGGCCATGCCGGCATTTCGTCATCTGCAATGGGAACAGGTCGCCTATGAACCTGGGCGGCTTGAAGCCAAAGGCTACGTTAAGGGCCAGCTCGCCGCGCACGAGGTCGTGGAAACCACCGGCGCACCGGCGGCCCTCAAACTCATGCCGGACCGCACGCACGCGGTTGCGAACGGCCAGGACACGGTTCCCATTACTGTTGCCGTGGTGGACGCCGCGGGCCGGGTCGTGCCCACGGCCGGCAACAAAATTGTCTTCGAGGTCTCCGGCGCGGGAACCAACGCCAGCGTCGGCAATGGCGATCCCGCCTGCCACGAGCCAAATCAGTCCAACTACCGCAGCGCCTTCGCGGGATATTGCATGGTGCTGGCCCGGGCGGCCCGGACCGCTGGAACCTTGCGCGTGACCGCGTCCTCGAATGGTTTGTCCAGCGCGTCCGTGCAGTTGGTGGTGGACAGGGTGTGAGATCTGCAAGAGTCCAGCCGACCTCTCCGCCTGGCGGAACTGTTGACGTTCGCGGGTGCGCAAAATAACCCTGTATAACCGAGCCTTTGCCAATTCGAGAATGCAAACTCGCCAAACACCCTCCAGGAAGTCCAAGGAAACGATCAGCCGGCGCAATCTCATCAAACTCATGATACTGGCAGGTCCGAAGATGTCCCGTCCGTCCTCGCTGTTAGCAGATATGGTTCCCGCGCCCTCCACGGGCCCGGACAACGGGTCCGACGCGCTGCCACGGCATCCGCGCCTTTTTTACAATGCGGACTCGCTGGAGCATCTGCGGAAATTGCTCGCTTCGGAGCCGGCAGTCTATGACGCGTTGAAAAGGCAGGGGGACGAATTGATGGCCGCCGGCTTATAGAAGGTGCCTTACCTGGTTTTCTCTCCCCACGCCCCCGCGTCATCGCGCCGGTTCGTCACCGCCATCTGCCTGAATCCGGGTGCAGTGCCAAGATTTGAAGTACTGGAGGGGAAAACCTATCTCGGTGTGCGCGTATGGACGCCGGACACCGTGGAGGAGTTCTATCTGAACCTTCGCGCCGTCAACAGCCCGGGCACCGTCAGTATCCAGGTTGCGGACTGGACCACCGACGCTTATTTGTTGCACTTCACGCGCAGGGCCTCGGATGAGCGATCGGTGCAGCGTTTCTTTGTTGCCGACGGAAGCTACCTCCGCCACCAGGATCGGAGCGTCCTCGAATCCCTCTCCAAACTGACGGCTTGCTGGGCGCCTGGCGACCCGCTGGAGATCTTTTCAGACAGCGCATCGGCCTCCGTTCAGGTTGCCGCCGAGCGCCCTCCCCAGAGCGTCAAATGGAATGGCCGCCCGGTGACGGCCCGATATGACCGATTAACCAGGCTTGTCTCCCTGCGTATCGATACAAAACTCTTGCCGAGAGGCCAGAGTCCTTCGTAGCCAGGAGAAGACCAAATCATGAAAACGAAACACGTGAAGAAAGCAACGCGGCCAATGGGGTCATTCTTTTGGATGCGGTCAGGTTTGTCAGGGTCGCGCCTTGAAATGCCGCGAACTTGGCCGGCGAGCGGGATGCCGAGGCATGGGAATTCCGTACCGCCCAAATGCGAAGTTCGGACCAAGGCCAACGCGAACTAATGTCTTGATTCTCTCTCCGGCTTTACCGTTTCCGCTGCCCACACAGCGCGAATGGTGTCTTCGTCCCCCATGCCGGTAGGAACCGCCGGGCTGGGATTGTTGGCGTAGTACCAGTGAATGTCCCGTGACGTTGTCACCCGCCCGCCGGGCATTTCGAGGTAACCGTTGGTGTCCGTGGTGCGCACCCAATTCCAGGCATAGCGCAGCCACTTGGCCCGATACGCTTTGCTCTGGTGCGCGAACCAAGTGATTTCGTCATAGCCCCAGACCCAATTGAACTGGCCTTTTGCGTTGGGCTGGCCCGGATGCCGGCTCACGCCGTAATTGTCAAATTCGACCAGGTACGGCAAATGCCCGCACCGCCAGCCGTTGACGGTCATGCCGCCCTTGCTCCGGTTGTAAATGCCGTCGGAAAACCCCAATCGCAAGATCGCTTCTTCCGGTTTGCCGGAAACTTCCTCGATGCGCAACGGAAACTCGTTGAAGTCCAAAAGCGGGTTGCCGTCGTGCATCAGCCCGCCGGTGGGCGTGTGACCGTTGCACAGAACCGTATGGCGGCGGGCATGCCTGGCCGCGTATGCCCGGACCATGCCCAGGAGGCGCGCCCAGTGAGAGTTGTCGGGATCATTTTTGTTCATGATTTCGACCTGTCCGAAGTGAATGGCCTCACAGCCAAGGTCAATATAGGTGATGACCTGATAGTAAAACCAAAGCTGGGTTTCCAGCCGGCTTTCGTCAGGCACCTGCGCGATTCGGCCCATGGGCCGGCGCTGGCCGACGGGATAAATCATGTCGCGGTAGCGGAAATGCCGTTTCTCCACCGGCAAACCAAAGGCGGTAAAGACCCGGGCGGGAATCGCGATCTGATTCACCCTTGGGCTCACGGTTTCAAAAACACAAGCCTCCAAAATGATGTCCGGCTCGGCCGCCAGCACTTGCGGAGCAATCTCCCGGGCACGTTCGACGTTGTTCGAGAAATTATTCTCCGCGTTCCACAAGCACAGGGCGCGCCCGACGAACTTGGCGCCGATGTGTTTAATCATTCGAATGTTGTCTTGGAGAATGCCCTGGCCGGTGAGCAGGTCTTGCATCGTGATAGCTCTGGTCAAATAATCATCCAATACCCGCCGCGAAATGGTTCCGTCGAATTGATAACCCGCAGGCCAGGAGGCAGGGACTGTTCCGGCAGAAAAGGCGAAAGTCCCCGCAAACAAGCATCCGGCTAGAATGGGCCCGCAGAATCTGGTGAATGGTTTCACGCGCAACATCGAACTATTGCCAGCAGAGCAACCGTGTGTTCACCG
>JBJKSV010000266.1:0-2834 GCA_046703605.1 Limisphaerales bacterium | reverse complement strand
ATCTGGCATCGCTTCTGCCCAAATACCCCGATCCTCTGCTCCATCGGTGTTTCGGGGTGCTGATGGACGGCCCGAGTCTGGTGAGCCGTGATAACCGGACATTGGAATCGAGCGCTCCCTCCAGTTCGCTTCGGCTCGATCTGTATGCGCTCACCGAGCAGGCCGGCTCTGCCGAGGCCTGGCGGGCGGATTTGGGCAAGCTGGCTTCGTCGATAGGCGCCGAAAGCATCGATGAGGCGCGGCAGGCGCATGGGCAATGGTGGGCGCGGTTTTGGAATCGGAGCTGGATCCATGTGACCGGAGATCCAGAAGCCAAGGAGGTCTCGCAAAGCTATGCCATCCAGCGTTTCATGACCGCCTGCGCGGGGCGTGGCGCCCAGCCCATCAAGTTTAACGGGTCGCTCTTCACGGTCGGCCATGATCTGCCGCCGGGGGTTAGTTCGAGCGCCGGCAATCATGACCCCGATTTCCGAGCCTGGGGCGCCTGCTACTGGAACCAGAATACGCGCCTGATTTACTGGCCGCTCATTGCCACCGGAGACGAGGACTTGCTTGCGCCGTGGTTCAATATGTATGTCAAGGACCTGCCGCTGGTCCGGGACCGAACCCGGCTCTACTTCCATCACGGCGGAGGCGCGTTTGTTGAGACGATATATTTTTGGGGTCTGCCCAACGTGAACGATTTCGGATGGAACAACCCCGGCAACGAGCTCGAGAGTCCCTGGATGCGCTACCACATTCAAGGCGCATTGGAGGTCCTGGCTCAAATGCTGGATTCCTACGACTGCACGGAGAATGCCGGTTTCGCGCGGGATTCGATCGTTCCCATGGCCCAAACCGTCATCACCTATTACGATAAGCATTGGAAACGGGGGCCGGATGGCAAAATCCTGATGAAGCCGGCGCAATCCCTTGAGACTTATCAGGTCAATGCCGTCAATCCGACACCAGATATCGCCGGTTTGATGAACGTCCTGCCGCGGCTGCTTTCGCTTCCGTCCGGATTAGCCAGTTCGGCTCAACGGCAGGAGTGGAGAAAGGTCCTGAACGACTTGCCGTCCATTCCCATGGGCAGGACCGCCAACGGCAAGCTGCCTCCACACGGAAAGGGCGACCCGGCCGGGCGGCCGACCATTCTTCCGGCCCAGTCCTACGGCGGCGGGCGCAACGTTGAGAATCCGGAACTCTATACCGTCTTTCCCTATCATCTCTATGGCGTCGGCAAACCGGGATTGGCGTTGGCCAGGGACACCTTCCGGGCGCGTCTTCATCCCTTCTCAAAATGCTGGGGCCAGGACGGCACTGAGTCAGCAACGCTCGGTTTGACTGCCGAGGCCAGGAAGGTTGTCATCAACGAGTTCACTTCCTACGGAGACCAGCAGTTCCGCTGGTTCTGGTCCAAGAACAGCGACTGGATTCCCGACATGGACAACGGCGGCTCCGGAATGATTACGCTCCAGCTCATGCTCATGCAGTGCGACGGCAAACGGATCCTCCTCCTGCCCGCCTGGCCTGACGATTGGACGGCGGACTTCAAGCTGCGCGCACCGCGCCGAACCACCGTCCAGGGCCGGGTTGAACACGGCAAACTCATGCACCTGTCGGTCACCCCTTCCAGCCGGGCCAAGGATGTGGTCGTCATTCACCAGAACGATTAGGTAAAGCCGGCCACAGATTCGAGCGAGGGCTTCGTTGTATTGAATCCCCTCTGCTCCCGCGTTCTGGTATAGGCGCTCATACCGGCTCAAGTCCACGAGTGCCTGGTGAGGGCCTCCCAGCCCCATCTAACGCCTTGACATCAGGGGTTCAACGCGTTAGGAGGGAGGCCAAGGTAAGACCCTCAGCAACTTTGAGAACGGAAGTTAAAATGAACTTGAGAATTCGAAGCTTGATCGGTATCGGGGCGGCGAGCCTCGCCATGCTGTATGCGGCGAGCGCCCAGGCCCAAAACTCCAATAGCGGCGCCCTGCCCCAATATAACGCCCCTGCCCAGCCGCCTTCTTACACTTACGGCCCTCCACCAGGCGAGCACAACGGTCCCTACCTGAAGGCTGACGTGGGCGGGGAATGGATGCAGGACGTGAAGATCCGGGACTTTTTGGCACTGCCGCTCTTTCCTGGCAGCCAGCTCCATCTCGACCCCGGCGTGCGCGCGGGAATAGCCGGCGGCTACACATTCTGCCCGTACTTCGCTCTTGAGGGCGAAGTCGGCTATTACGGCAACCACATCAGCTCGGTTACGGGGGGGAGATTCGTGCATGATGCCTATTACGACCAGGTGCCGTTCACGGTGAATGTTAAGTTGCAGTATCCCAACACCTCCCCGTTCACGCCTTATCTGGGCGCGGGGGCCGGATTCTCCGAATCGATTCTCCACCTCGGGCGTTTGGGACACCTGGACACGACGGGAGGGGAAACCTTCATCCACGGCACCGATGCCGCCGCGGTGTTCGCGTGGCAGGCGATGGCCGGCATCCGCTACCGGCTTAACGACCGCATGGGATTGGCCCTGGAGTACCATTTTTTATGGGCCGACAGCCCCACGTACCATTCGGATTCTGATTTTTATTTGCCCGGCGACCGCATCAGCCTTGGCAAAACAATCGCTCACGCCTTCAGCATCGCGTTTGATTTTCACTTTTGATCAATCACCGCGATATGCCGATGGAATTGCGTGGTGGCAGCCGCTGGGGAAGGCCGCCCGAAATTGACACCTAATAGCATCTATTCCATCGTGGAGTTGATGAATATCGCGTTAACCGAGCATTTCGAGGAATTGATCGCACGCCTGGTTGCCAGCGGGCGCTACAACAACTCCAGCGAAGTGGTTCGCG
>JBJKSV010000265.1:0-14800 GCA_046703605.1 Limisphaerales bacterium | reverse complement strand
CAACGCTCAAATATTTCTGGGTCGTTGCCGCCCTGCTCCTCGTCCAAATTGGTTGCGGCGCCCTGGCCGCGCATTACGGAGTCGAAGGGAACGGCTTCTACGGAATTCCGCTGAGCAAGTGGCTGCCTTACTCGGTTGTCCGCACCTGGCACACGCAGTTGGGCATCTTTTGGATTGCGACGGCGTGGCTGGCGACCGGGCTTTTTGTGGCGCCGGCGGTTTCAGGGTATGAACCGCGCGGGCAACGGTTCGGCGTGAATTTCCTTTTCGTCTGCCTGCTGGTCATTGTGGCGGGATCGCTCGCAGGCGAATGGATGGGCGAAATGCAAAAGCTGGGCTTGAGCGCCAACTTCTGGTTCGGCGAGCAGGGTTATGAATACGTGGATTTGGGCCGGTTTTGGCAATTGTTCCTGTTCGTGGGCCTGTTCGTATGGTTGTTCCTCATGGGCCGCGCGCTCTGGCCGGCGCTCAAAAGCCCGGGAGCCAATCGCCATCTGCTGGCACTGTTCCTGGTAGCTTCAACGGCTATCGCGCTGTTCTATGGCGCTGGCCTGATGTGGAAGCGGCAGACCAATCTTGCCATGGCCGAGTATTGGCGCTGGTGGGTCGTGCATCTGTGGGTGGAAGGCTTCTTTGAAGTGTTCGCGACTGTGGTCATCGCCTTCCTTTTTACACGCATGGGCCTGTTGAGAACCACCAGCGCCACCGCCGCGGTCATTTTCTCGACCGCCATCTTCCTGGCCGGAGGCATTCTCGGCACCATGCACCATCTCTATTTTACCGGCACACCTACTGCCGTTCTGGCTTTTGGCGCCACCTTCAGCGCGCTGGAGATCGTCCCGCTGGTGCTCATCGGCTTTGAGGGCTACGAGAACCTGAACCTCAGCCGGGCGCGCCCGTGGGTGGCCGCCTACAAGTGGCCGATCTACTTCTTTGTAGCCGTAGCGTTTTGGAATTTCGTGGGCGCCGGCCTGTTCGGGTTTCTCATCAACCCGCCCATCGCGCTCTATTACGTGCAGGGCCTGAACACGACGCCAGTCCATGGCCACACCGCCCTATTCGGAGTCTATGGCATGCTGGGCATCGGCCTGATGCTCTTCTGCCTGCGCGGCATGACCCGCCAGGAGGCCTGGAAAACCGGCGCGCTTCGGTTCAGTTTCTGGTCGCTGAACCTGGGCCTGATCCTCATGGTAGTGCTAAGCCTGCTGCCTATTGGCCTCATGCAGGCCTGGGCCAGCGTCGAGCACGGGATGTGGTACGCCCGCTCGGCCCAATTCCTCCAGACCGGCTTGATGCAGAACCTGCGCTGGATGCGGATGTTTGGCGATTGTGTCTTCGCCGCCGGCGCCGTGAGCCTCGCCTGGTTCGTGTTTGGACTCAAGACCGGTTGGTCCTTGGCCGAGAAGCCGGAACACGTCCCGGCCCTTGAGCCCGCGACTCGCGGCTAAGGATAGGAATCGACCCGCCAGGCTCGCCGGCCGTCAATGGGACCGCCGTTGAGGCCGAACGCAGACTGGCGGGTTGAAGCCGTTCATCAGGCATAGCGCGTGACGGTGGGGGGTGAGACTGTGAGCTGGCATTCGGGGAATTGCTCGCGCAGAAAGGGCACCAGCGAGGCCTCGGGCGAGCTGGCCGCTTTCATCTGTCCTTCCTCATGAGGCGGCGGTTCCTCATATTTGATATTGTAACCCGCCAACCGGAGGACGCTGTTCGGGAGAAAACCTTCGATTTCAACATGGCCGTAAGCGCGTGAGAGGCCGGAAGGCGAAGCTACTCCCCACAAACGGATGTGGGGCTTAATGAGGAGGTTGCGCGCGTGGGGCTTAAGGATTCCTTCGCGGCAAAGCGATTCGAAGTCTCCCACGGACAGGACCAGGTCCTCGACTGGAGTTAGGGTGGATTCGGGCACCCCGTAGATCGAGGCGTTCACCGGCGAGACTGTCGAGCGCATCATGGGGAAGAAGATGACGTCGTCGATGTTCTCCTGCCCGGTAAAGATCATGACCATTCGCTCGATGCCGGGACCTATGCCCGTGGTGGGGGGCATGCCGTATTCCAGCGCCTCGATGAAATCGAAGTCCAGAGTGTGAAACTTTCCAGCATCCCGCTCTTCGGCCCGGTAGGCGCGCCGCCACGTCTCCAGGAGGTGAACGGGGTCATTCTGCTCCGACCAATTGTCGCCGCATTCCATTCCAGCAATGAAGATCTCGAACCGCTCGACGAAGCGCGGGTCCTGCGCCATCGGCTTTGCCAGAGGCGAGATCTCGATGGGATGGCCGTACACGAGCGTCGGCTGGATAAGGTCCTTTTCAACGGTGACCTCGAAGGCCTTGACCAAGGCCTCGCCAATGCTGGGCTGAGGTTCATTGATCCCCAGAGACGCCAGGCGTGCATCGGCCTCGTCGGGGGTTTTGCAGTCGCGAAAATCGATGCCGGTTTTCTCCTTTACGGCGTCAGGCATGCTCACGCGCCGCCACGGTTTGCCGAAGTCGATCACATGGCCATGCACGGTGAATTGGGTCTTGCCAAACACAGTCGAGGCGATGTGCCCAAACATCTCCTCGATCAGGTTCATGTTGTATTCGTAGTTCTCGTAAGCGGTCATCGTTTCGACCATGGAGAACTCCGGGTGATGGTTGCGGTCGATGCCTTCGTTGCGGAAATAGCGGCCGATGGTATAGACCTTGTCGTAGCCGGCGACGATGAGGCGCTTGAGATACAACTCGTGCGAAATGGCCAGGTACATGTCCGCGCCCAGGGCGTTGACATGGGTTTTGAAGGGCTTGGCGGTCCCGCCGCCGTATTGCGGCTGAATCACCGGTGTAGTGAATTCAAGAAAGCCGCGTTCGTTCAGAAAGGCGCGGATGGCGGCCACGATTCGGCAACTGACAGCGAACCGTTCGAACGAGGCCGGTTCGAGAGTTGTGTCCAGGTATCGCTTGCGCAGCACCTGCTCGCGGTCTTTGAGGCCGGACCACTGGTCGGGGAGCGGACGGATGGCTTTTGTGAGCAACCGCAGAACCTCGACGAGAACCGAGATCTCTCCGCGTTCGGTTCTTACAACCTTCCCACTCGCCTCCACGATGTCGCCAATATCGAGCAGATTCGTCTCGGCATAGCCCAGGCGGCCCGCCGCCGGGTCGGTCGGCTGGACCAGGTTGCGCCGCAGAAACAACTGAAGCCGCCCAGTCTGGTCCTGGATATGGGCGAAGGCCAGCGCGCCCTGTTTGCGCCAGGACATCAACCGGCCCGCCACGGTGACTTGCTTGCCCTCCACGCCCTGGAACTGCTCGACTATCGTCTTGGCGTAATGCGTGCGATGGCTCTGGGAGGGATAGGGATTAATTCCCAACGCCCGTGCCGACGCCGCCTTCGCCAGACGCCCCTTTCGAATTTCAATCAATGGATTTGTTGCCACAACCGTCTCTTTTTTGCCAAAAATGTCCTGCCTTGCCGGATTCCTCGATTCGAGCCAGCACCCTTTGAGCGCATCTCACCTTCTTCGATCTTGCCTCCGGATTCGCTCTCCAACCTCCAGCGCGGTCGCCTGTTTATAGCAACCGAAACCCAGCTATTCAACTATTTTTCAGGGTCTGAAGCCTTCGGAGCGCCTCTTACCACCGGGTCTTTTGGAAGAGGGCGAGCGCCTGTGACACGAACTGGGTCTGGAGGTGTGACGGGGCACCGCCTGAGACCTCAAAGGCTAAACCGTGCTAAACGCTAATTCCCGGGAAGACTGTGTAGCGCTTTTCGACCGCCAGGCATGAACAGTTGACCTGCAAACGTGGTGTTTGCATGGTCAAGGACTCTAGCCCAAATATACGCGGTAGGGCTCGCAGTCCTCTGCGCGCCGCAATGCCGCAGACTGCTGCCGTTTTGTTCCTGTCAGGAACCGTTCGGGCTAGTTAGCCCAGCCCGATGACGACCGCCTTGGTCTCGGTATAAAGTTCCAAGGCCTCGTGCCCCATTTCACGGCCCCAACCGGATTGCTTGTAGCCGCCGAAAGGCAAGGCGGCATCGAAGATATTGTAGCAATTTATCCAGACCGTGCCGGCCTTTAGGGCCTCGGCGACCCGGTGCGCCTTGGCGATATCCCGAGTCCAGATGCCCGCGGCCAGTCCGTAGGGCGTCTCATTGGCGCGGGGGATGACATCCTCCAGTTCGCTGAACTTTTCGGCCACCAGTACCGGGCCAAAGATCTCCTCCTTCACTATGCTCGTCTTCGGCTTCACATCCCTTACAACGGTGGGTTGGACAAAATAACCGCGATCTCCAGCCCTGCCTCCGCCCGTGAGAAAGCACGCCCCGCTCTGCCTGCCCTGCTTCATGTAGCGGGTGACGCGCTGGAGTTGCTCGTCGGAGACCAGCGGCCCCATTTGCGTTTCCGAGTCGAGCCCCGGTCCGAGCTTGATCTGTTTGGCTCGTTCCGCTACTCCGGCCACGACCTCCTCGAACACATCCCGCTCCACAAACAACCGCGATCCCGCGCAGCAGCACTGCCCGTGATTGAAGAAGATGGCGTTGGCGGCGCCGTCAATCGCGGCGGGGAGATTCTCTGTGTCTTTGAAGATTACGTTTGGTGATTTGCCTCCGAGCTCCAGGCTCACCTTCTTCAGGTTTCCAGCCGCGGCTCGCAGGATGATTTTGCCCACCTCCGTCGAGCCGGTGAAAGCCACCTTATCGACATCTTCATGCGCGGCCAGGGCGGCCCCGGCGGTCTCGCCGAACCCGGTCACGATGTTCACGACGCCTTCAGGCAGGCCGGCCTCCAGCAGCAACTCTCCCAAGCGCAACGCCGAGAGGGGTGTCTGCTCGGCGGGCTTAAGCACAACACAGTTGCCGGCGGCAAGAGCCGGCCCCAACTTCCAGGCGGCCATGAGCAGCGGGAAATTCCACGGAATGATTTGACCGACCACACCGATCGGTTCGCGGGCCGTGAAGGCGTGGAAACGCGCACCGGGCGCGTAAGGAACGCTGATGGGAATAGTGTTGCCCTCAATCTTCGTGGCCCAGCCCGCCATGTAGTGAAACAAATCCGCGGCGAGCGGCACATCGGCCACCCGCGCCACGGATCGCGGTTTGCCGTTGTCGAGCGACTCCAACTCGGCGAGCTGGTCCGCATGCTTGAGAATGAGGTCGCCGACGCGCCAGACGACTTTTCCTCGCTCACTGGGAGTTAGCCGCCGCCAGGGACCTTCCTCGAAGGCCTTTCGCGCGGCGGCAACCGCGCGGTTGATGTCTTCCTTCTTGCTGTCGGGCGCGCGATCGATGACCGAGCCATCGGCCGGATTGAACACCTCAAAGGTCCGGCCAGAGGCCGCCTCCAGCCAGTCGCCGCCGATCAGATTGCGTTTGGGTCTGGCCAGCCACTTGGCCAGCGCCGCGCTGACGCCCGGCCGGGCGGAGGGCGCGCCGTTGCCGTGACTGTTGCGCACGGGGGCGAGGGAGGATTTGTTGGCGCGCGAGGCGCGCCGGGAAGTGGAAGTCATAGTCTTCATAAGCTTGGAATCCGCCATTGCATAACGATTCTGGCGCTTGAAAACACCATAGCCCCCAAGGTTAAGAAACGCAAATGGATGACATCATCATTGCTTGATTTCTCCATCATAGCGGTTATATTATAGCTCAAGTTCCCGGCTAGGAGTCGTGGGTGGCAATCGACTGTTTTCCGGGCGTAACACGATTTTTAACGGAACTATGACATTGTTGCTTTTGAAGCTCACATTGGCGGTCAGTTTTGGGGTTGTGATCCTGGCGATGTTTTGAACTCCTTCCGGTATTTCAGGGACAGACTGTTTTTGAGCTGCTGCGGACTTTACGCGATCAATCGCTGGCTGATAAAGCCTCATGTGCGCAACGCCTTCGTGCGCGGGCATTTTGACGACCTGCTCCTGATTCCTTGCGCGCTGCCGCTGCTGCTCCTGGCCCAAAGGCGCTTGGGCCTGCGCCTCGACGATCGGCCCCCTTGCGCTTCCGAAATCGCCTTCCACCTCGTGGTGTGGGCAATCTTGTTTGAGGTGATTGGCCCGCACCTGATGCGGGGGGTGACCGGCGATCCCTGGGACGTGGTGGCCTACATCGGTGGCGGCCTCTTGGCAGGGTTGTGGTGGAATCGAAAGCAACTCCGGAGCGCGTCAAGACCAGTCCGGCACCTTTTTCCGCCGCCTCGCCTTGCATCACCACGGAAGAAGTGAGGACTGCCCTCGACGTTCGGACGAATGAGTTTTGATACCCTGGCGCCTCACTACCGCTGGATGGAGTTCATCACTGCCGGGGAGAAACTTCAGCGCTGCCGTACCCGCTTCATTTCCCGGACGGGGCAGATCCGACAGGCCCTGATCCTCGGCGAGGGCAATGGCCGCTTCCTGGCCGCGCTGCGCAGGCATGCGCCCGGCTCAAGTGTCACCTGCGTCGATGCCAGCGAGCGGATGCTGGCCCGGGCAAAGGGGCGGTTGGAGCGCGCCGGGCTAAACGGCAGCGGCCTTGTGTTTGTCCACGCTGACGCCTTGGAATGGATGCCACCGGAGCGGGCTTTCGACTTGATCGTCACGCATTTCTTCCTCGATTGCTTCACGGCCAAACAGCTCGAGACCATCGTCTCGAAGTTGGCGGGCGCCGCCCTGCCGGGCGCAAAGTGGCTGCTGGCGGATTTCCGAATCCCGGCGTCCGGTCTGACCAGAATGCGCGCCTGGCTCATGCATCGGGCCATGTATCTCTTCTTCCGCTGGGCCGCTCGTCTCCCGGCGCGTGAACTAACTCCCCCGGACCCCTTCCTCAAGACACATGGGTTTGTCCTGCAAGATCGGCGCATCAGCGAATGGGGCCTTTTGCACACTGACCTATGGGAACTCCTCCCGCAGGGATTGGTGGGTTGATGGATGATGGATGATGGATGATGGATGATGGCCGAGAAAGCTCCGGCCTTGAGCTCTTATACGCAGGTAGGACGCGAAGTCCTCTGCGCGCCGCCCCCAGCGCAATTGCCAGGCATTCCTCGGTGCACCGCACGCAAAGGACTGCGCGCCCGCGACAGACGCTCGCTGTCCTATGCGCAGCGTGAACTACTCGGATCAAGGCAGCCGGGCATGCGTGCCGTCGCAGAAGGGACTCACCCCAGAGTGCTTGCAGCCACACCATGCCACAGTCTTGGCTTCGGTGATTTCAATCTGTTTTGGCCCCAGGCCGGTGCCCTTGTGCGAGCCGTCACAAAAGGGCTGAGTCTTGGAGCGACCACAAGCGCACCACCAAAACGTGCCGGGCTCGACCTTTTGGACAATTGGAGACTTCTGGAAGACGATTGGTTCGTTCATACGCGATTCTTGTTTCTTATGCGCATGATAATGTCACTCGAATCGCATCCAGTCAAAGCGGATATTGCCTGAGGTGACCCGCAGTTTAACCGAGTTCGCCCCTTTGGAGAGTGTGACCGGGCTGAGGTTTAGCTCAACCCAATCCTTGTCTTTGTCCATGCTGGCCTCCTGCGTCTGGCCGTTTACGGAAAGATCAAAGGTGGCCGGCAGGTCTGTGGCGTCCGCGCGGACGCTGAGTTGAAATTCCCTGGATTGCCGGCTTCCAACAGTGTAAGCGGTCCATTCATCGGGACCCAGCCGTATGGCCTGCTCTGAGCTCCAGCGGTTCCGTCCCGATTGAATCAACTCTACAGGCACCGGTTCCGAGCGGCGGTAGTACTTCGACCTTTGCGAACAATCCTTCAGGTAATACGACACGCCCAGACCGCCATGCCCGTAGTTCTCGGCTTCGACCTTTCCGGGAACGCGCCGGAGGATGGAGTTGGCGACATCCGGGAAGAATTGACAGTTCTGGAGCCGGATGTTTTCGAGGAGTTGGTCGAAGGCCTGCTGGGCAACCTCAGCGGAGGGCTTGCCGCGCCCGCGCGAGTAAGCGGCGATTTCGTCCCAGTTTTCCGGCGGCTTGTAGGAATAGGGGGCATTGCGGGCGTCCATCTTCTTCCAGGGCCAAAACGACCACCCGATGTTGTTGGCCTCGAAATAGTCGGTCGTTGCCCAGTAGATGGGGTTGTCCTTCTCGCCGGTCTCGCCAACCCAGACGGGGGCGTTGAATTTGTCGCGGTAACGGAGGTATTGGCTGATGTCGTTGAGGTGGTCCGGGTGGTTCCAGCAATAATAATGGAATTGATAGACCAGATTCGGGTCGAAGGGCTTGGTGAAGACGGACCAGTCGTTGGCCCAGTTGGCTCCCTCGACGATGATCAGATGCTTGGTATCGACCTGGCGGATGGCTCGGGTGATGCGCCGGTAGAGCGGCTCGAGCTGGCTCTTGTATTTGGCGGCCGCGCCGGTGCGTTCAGGCAACGGTTCATTGAGCAGGTCGTATCCGGCGACGGTTGGGTCGTCCTTGTAGCGGGTGGCAATTTTGACCCAGAGATGGATGAGCCGCTCCTGGTTTTCGGGATGGCTGAACAACTCGGGATCGTCATTCCGGCTGTCGTCGATATTGGCGCCGGTCTGGCCGCCGGGGGCGGCGTGCATGTCGATAATGACATAGACATGGTATTTCCCGCACCACCGAACCAGGTTGTCCAGGATATCGAACCCGGCCTGAACATAGTGCGGCCGCTCTCCCTCGCTTAGGAACAGCCGCGCATTCAGCGCCGGACGCACGGAGTTGAAACCCAACTCAGCAATGCGTTGGACATCGGCCTCGGTGATATAATTGCTCCGGTAATCGCTCCAAAACCGGGCGGCCTTTTCGGGCCCGATCAGCTCGCTCACAATCTTCTCGATCCTCCGGGGGCGGTCCCCACGGTTGCCGAACTTCCACATGTAGCCCTCGGGCAGAAGCCAGTTCCCCAGGCCAACGCCCCGGAGCCGAACCCTGTGGCCGCTCTCATTGACGATGTCCTGGCCCTGCGTGTGGAGGAACTGGAGGGCGGCGCCCGCTTGGGAGGCGGCAACGGTTAAAAACGCGGCCATAAGAATTCCGAGGCCGGCGGTGGCGATGCGAGGCTTGCGAGTCATACGCGAGGGTGGCGACGGCGCCCGTGGCTTGTCAAGCGATCTCGCCCCGCATACATTCCTCAAGCCATGAGCATGAGAACTTCAATACACCGGACGACTTGGCGGTCTGGCCGCCGGAAATGGGCGGGGACAATCTGCGTTTCTGCGTTTCTGACCGAGAGATAAGCTTTGACAACTTTGGTCCAAACGTGGTTAACTGAGTTACATCAGAGATTTGGCCATGAAAAAGCACCTTTTTTGCCGGAGGCAGTTTCGCCCGAGCGAAGGCTTTACACTTATTGAACTGCTGGTCGTGATTGCCATTATCGCGATACTGGCCGCCATGCTCTTGCCGGCTTTGAGCCGGGCCAAGCAGCGCGCTCAGGGCGTCCAGTGCATGAACAGCAACAATCAGCTCCTTCTGGCATGGACAATGTACGCGTCCGATAACGCCGATACACTGCCGTATGCTTACGGGAGCACGGCCAAGAGCGCCCCCGCCGCATGGATGACCGGCAGCCTCGATTTCAGCGGAGGCAATCCGTCCAACTGGGACATTCACCAGGATATCACCAAGAGTCTGCTCTGGCCCTACTGCGGAAAGTCGCCCATGGTTTTCCGGTGCCCTGCCGACCATAGCACGGTCATCCCCACCTCCGGCCCGTATCGAGGCCAGACTATGCCGCGTGTCCGGAGCCGCTCGATGAGCTGCTTTTTTGTCAACGGTGACAACCTCAGCCAGCCTTGGGGCTACTGGCCCGCAGATCAAAACTATCGCTTCTACTTCAAAATGAGTGACATCGTGCATCCCGGGCCGGCCATGACCTGGGTCTTTCACGACGAGCGCGAGGATAGCATCAACGACGGCTATTTCGTGGTTTCGATGAAGGGTTACCCGGATAACCCGTCAGCTTATACACTGGTCGATCTGCCCGCAGCCTATCATGGCGACGCCGCTGGTTACTCGTTTGCCGATGGCCATTCAGAAATCCATAAGTGGCAGGACCCACGGACCACGCCTCCGTTGCTCCATAACCAATTGACCCCGCTCAACTTCGCCTCGCCCGGCAACCGGGATGTGGCTTGGTTGCAAGACCATTCCTCACGAAAGAACTAACTGAGTATTTCATGCCACGAACAAACGAGCGCCAGTCTGCCGGTAGGGCGCGCAGTCCTCTGCGCGCCGCAGTCCGGCGGAAGGCGGCGGACTGTGTGCATGGCGGCGCGCCGAGGACTGGGCGCCCTACCCGCGAGATATTCGCGCTAATCGCCGAGAGCCCCGGACACGATGCGGAATGCCGAAGCTTTGAGGCGGTTTCTTGACCAAAAATTGCCCGCGGCGACTGAGATGTTGCGGCGGATGGTCGAGATCAACAGCTTTACACTGAACCCGGACGGCGTAAACCATCTCGGACGCCTTACGGCCGAGTGTTTTGCGCCCCTGGGCTTCACCGCTGAGTTTGTCCCCTCAACTAATCCCCGGTTCGGGGATCACTTGGCTCTCATACGGCAGGGCAGTTCGGCTGCGAGCATCGCGCTCATCTCTCACCTGGATACGGTCTTCCCGCCCGAGGAAGAGGCGCGGAACAACTTCCACTGGCAGGTCGAAGGTGATCGCATCTTTGGCCCCGGCACCAACGATATCAAAGGCGGCACCGCGATGATGTGGCTGGTGCTCGAAGGACTGCGCCATCACGCACCGGAGCTGTTCGAAGCCCTCACCTGGAAGCTCTTCTGGAATTCTGCCGAAGAGCAATTCTCCGAGGATTTCGGCGATGTGTGCCGCAGCCGGTTTGGTCCACGCACGCTCGCGGCGCTCGTGTTCGAGTCGGAAGGCCGGCGCGGTAAGACCAGCCTGATGGTCGTCGCCCGAAAAGGCCGGGCTGAGTGGCGAGTGACGGTCAAGGGCCGCGGGGCGCACGCGGGCGCCAAGCATGCCCAGGGCGCCAATGCCATTGTCCAGTTGGGTCATACGCTCATGCACATTGCGGCCCTGACCGATTACTCACGCGGACTTACTTTCAACGCCGGAACCGTCCGCGGCGGAACGGTCCTGAATCGGGTCCCGCATGAAGCCGTGGCCGAGGGCGAGTTCCGCGCCTTTACCCCCGAAGTCTATGAGGCCGGAAAGAGGGCGTTGCTGGCGCTTGCGGGACCGGGCGAGGTGCGAAGCGCCAATGGCGTTCCCTGCGACGTATCGGTGGAGGTGCATCAAGAGAGCCGTCCCTGGCCGCAGAATGCGGCCAGCGATCGGCTTGCCCAACTGTGGCGCTATGCGGGCGCTGAACTCGGCGTTGTTATCGGTTCCGAGGCGCGTGGCGGTCTCAGCGACGGAAACCTTCTCTGGGATAGCGTCCCCACTCTCGATGGCCTCGGCCCCTGGGGCGACAATGACCACTGCTCGGAGCGAAGTCCGGACGGTTCAAAGCTGCCCGAGTTTGTGGAGATGAGCACCTTCGTTTCCAAAGCGATGGTGAATATCGGAGGAATCCTGCGCTTGGCTGGCGATTCTCACAAAACCGCCACGCACATCCAATGCGCGGACCCGAACTTCGATTTGAAGTCCTCGGCCAGCACTTGAGCGGCCGCTTGGTTCTTCATGAGCGCGAATGTGGTCGAGCCACTGCCTGACATTAGGGCCGCACAGGCCCCCTCTTCTCGAAAAAACTCGAGAAAAAGCCTTAGCAGCGGAAATTTTTCGAGCACCGGCGCCTCCAGCGAATTGTACATAGCCGACCCGGCTGCCCCCAAATCTCCGGCTTGGAGCAGTGAAACGACCTGCCGCGCGCGCCCAGGCCGCCCATTGAACGCGGCAGGGTATCTGGCCAGATTCAGTTATGCCCACGGAGTCGAAACACCGAAGCCAGGATGCACCAGCAGCAGGGCAGCCCCGGGCAGGGCGGCAAAAGGCTCGAGGGGTTGGATTTTTTCCCCACGTCCGGTGGCCAATGCCGGATTGTTCTGAAGGAAGAAGGGGACATCTGAGCCGAGGCTGGCGGCGATTTGGTTCAGGCGCTCGGCTGAAAGGGGACAGTCGAACATCTCATTGAGGCCCAGCAGGGTTGCTGCGGCGTTGCCGCTGCCTCCACCCAGACCCGCCGCCAATGGAATTTCCTTTTGAAGATCGATGCGCAGACCAGCCCTAATCCCGGCGGCTTCGAGGAACATGGCTGCCGCCCGCCAGACAAGGTTTTGCGAATCGGTTGGGAGATTCGGGATGTTGCAGGTCAACTGAATGCCGACTTCGGCCCTCTCGAACGTGAGCCGATCGTAGAGCGGCAACGGCTGAAGCAGGGTTTCAAGTTCGTGAAACCCGTCGGCCCGCCTGGCCAGGACATTGAGGACCAGGTTGACCTTGCAGGGCGACTGCCTCTGAGCCCTCAATGCGTATCGAAAATACGGAACCGGCTCCCGGGAACCATCGGAAGGACGTCGCCGCCGCTGAAGCCGAGGTCGGTGTCAGTCGCAAAAAGAGAATCCTCAACCAGGCCGGGTGTGTAGTTGTCCGGATACACGGGTTTCGCCGCGATATAGTCCGTGAACGGAGGATTGTAGGGTGGGAATGGAGCCGTGATGATTTGGTACACGCCTATGCCTGTCCGGGCCAGCGACCGGTCCAGGCCCCGCACAAACCCGTAAGTGTAGCCGGTCTCCGGCCCCTGGAACAGAGCGGTCTGTTCTACAGAACGGCGCATTTCCCCCATGCGGACGATCTCGTACGTATTATCCAGCCCCATGCCGAATTTCTCTTCGGTATGGGCGCAACCGGAAACCATAGCGCCGACAGCAAGTGCGGCGGCCAGCAGCGGCAGTTTGTGACACATACAATGCATATCAAGTTCTGGATGCTATGGTAGCCCCGCCCCCCTCAACATGTAAAGGTATATTTTTAGAGGTATATTTTTCGAGTCCCAGTGGCCATCAAGAAGCTTGAACTTGGTTCGTTCAGGGGCCAAGAATATACGCATGAAATCAATCCAAGACCGTCGTTCGGTTCTTTCCTACAACCTGGTGGCCTGGCTGCCTGGCTTGGCACTCGCCGCGCTGCTCGCGACGCCCGCTGTTCACGCCGCAGACTCATCATCGCAGCCCAAAGCGGTTTTTCATGAAACACCCGCCCAACACAGTATGCTCATGCAATGGTGGCGGCAGGGCCGTTTTGGCATGTTTATTCATTGGGGCATCTATTCGGTGCCCGCCCACGCCGAGTGGTATATGAATAACGGCCATGTCCCACGCGAGAAATACGAGGAGTACGCCAGGCAATTCGACCCGGTGAAATTCGACGCCGACCAGTGGGCCCGAATCGCGGCTGATGCCGGAATGAAGTACCTCGTTATCACCTCCAAACATCATGACGGCTTTTCCATGTTCGATTCCGCCGTGACCGACTACAACGTCGTGAAGGCCACTCCCTGGGGCAAAGACCCGCTCAAGGCACTCAGCCAGGCATGCCGGCGTCATGGCATTCGTTTCGCCGTCTATTATTCCATTATGGACTGGCATTCGCCCTACCAAGCCGCCGCCCATCCGGACGATACGCACCCCACGTACAATCCAACCCACTTTGTTCCCGGCAAGAAGGACGATTACATCCGCTACATGAAAGCCCAGCTCAAGGAACTCGTCACCCAGTATCATCCGGCCATTCTCTGGTTCGATGGCGAATGGATGCAGGGCTGGACTGACGCCGATGGACAGGAGATCTTCGATTACCTCCGCTCGCTCGACCCCACCCTTATCATCAACAACCGTGTCAAAGGCGCCGGCGACTACGGGACTCCTGAGCAGCACATCCCCGCCAACGGCCTCCCCGGCCAGGATTGGGAAACCTGCATGACCATCAACAATAGCTGGGGGTATAATGCCTCCGACGACCACTTCAAGTCGGCGCGCCATCTGATCCGAAACCTCATCGACATCGCCTCCAAGGGCGGAAATTATCTCTTGAATGTCGGCCCGACATCCCTCGGCCAAATCCCGCAACCGGAGATCGATCGTCTGGAAGCCATGGGCGCTTGGCTCAAAACTAACGGCCAGGCAATTTACAGCACCAGGCCCGGCCCCTTCACCCAACAACCCGCCTGGGGCCGCGTCACCGCCAAGGGAGACCGGCTCTACCTCGAGGTCTTCGACTGGCCTTCGGATGGAACCCTGCAGCTCCCGGCCGTGCCGAATCACCAAGTCGCCGCCACGTTCCTTCTGGCTCATCCCCACCGCCCTGGCGTGAGTGCAAGCCAGGACAGCGATTCCATTACCGTCCATGTGCCTGGAGAGGCGCCTGATCCGATCGCCTCGGTCGTAGTTCTGGAACTCAAGCCGACGGCTGAGTAATTCCTTCGATTAGTCAGACGCGTCGGACAGGTCTGACGCGTCTGACGCGTCCCAACCGCGCACATGAGGCCCGTAATAATTGCCAAAATGAAAAACTACTACGATACATTCTCGACGCCGATGGGCCAATTCTCTGTTGCCGTGGATGAAGCCGGCGCGGTCGTGGCGACCACGTTTGGCCACGCGGGCCAACTCGCTGAGCGCCTCGATGCTCATCAACTCGCCAGAAGTGCCCAACGTACGGCCCAGGCCCGTCGCGAGATAACCGAATTCTTCAATGACGGGCGGAGGCGCTTCACGCTGCCGCTGGCGCCGGCTTGCACTCCATTCCAGAAGCGGGCTTGGTCGGTCCTGGAGCGAATTCCCTTCGGTCAAACGCGCAGCTACGGGCAGGTTGACGAGGAGCTTGGAGGCCGCGGGCTGGCGCGGGCGGTTGGCAGGGCGAGCGCGGCACATCCCGTCTGTCTGCTGGACCGATGCCATCGTGT
>JBJKSV010000264.1:0-2841 GCA_046703605.1 Limisphaerales bacterium | reverse complement strand
TGACACCGAGTAATGAATAGGCCAACGGTAACAGAAGATAGGCACCGCATTACGGCTCGAGTTCCAGCCGAGTTGCGGGAGACCCTGGAAGAGGCGGCGCGGCTTCAGGGAGCCACGCTCAATCAGTTCTTAGTACAGTCCGCATACCAGGAGGCCCAGCGAATCCTGGAGCGCGAGGCGGTAATTCACCTCTCGCGGCGCAGTGCTCAAAAGGTGTTTGCCCTTCTGGAGCATCCCCCGAAGGCAAACCAGGAATTGAGGGAAGCTGCCAGGCTGTACCACGCACTGTTCCGTGTATAGCCTGGAGCTTATTTCACGGGAGCACGATCGCGAGCGCTTTGATTGCGGCAGCGAGCCCCTCAACGCTTATCTCCAGCAAACCGCGCGCCAGCACAGCGAGCGCGGCATCTCAAGGACTTTCGTGCTGGTCGAGAGCGAGGCGCCGGTCCCGAAGCCGGTTCTGGGTTACTTTACGTTGAGTCTTTGCCAATTAAGAACGGAGTACCTGCCGCCTGAGTTTGCGAGAAAGCTCCCCCGGGAAGTTGCCGCCGCTGACAGTGCTCTGGCGGGCGTTCACACTCAATCCGAGGGCCGCCTTTTCGGGTTGATGTAGCTGATGCGGGTCATGGTTAGCAGCGGCAGGACGTGCGGCATATCGTCATCGCCCACGAGAATCACCGACGTCCTTCCGAGGGCAATCCGGTAGCGATCCACCACCTCGTACTTCTCACCGTCGGCCGTCCGGATTACAAATGGAATCCCTTCGTTTATTGCCGTCTGAACCTGGTCCGTCGTCATGCTACTTTCTCCAGCGATCATCATGATCCAGCAGTCCCCGCCGCGCAACGACAATCTACGCCATGGCCTTGGACCGGACGCATCGCGATTTTTTTTGTTCGGTTTGGGCTGGCGGCGGCGGTTTACTGGTGAACTGAAATGACTGACAGCCGCGCCCTCTTGATTGAATACGCGCAAGACGGAAATGAATCCGCCTTTCGCGACCTGGTGGCCCGCTATATCGACCTGGTTTATTCGACGGCCCTGCGGCGGCTCGGCGGCGACGCCCATCTGGCTGAGGACGTTTCGCAGACGGTGTTCCTGCATTTGGCCAAAAAGGCCCGGCACATCCCAAGTGGCGTCTTGTTAGGCGGTTGGCTGCACCAAGCGGCCTGCAACGTGGCCGGGACGGTCAGGCGCGCGGAGCGCCGCCGGCAGAATCGTGAGAGGGAGGCCGCTCAGATGAAGGCCCTTGAGGATGACTCTGGAAGCCAGTGCGAGCACCTCACCGAAATGCTCGACGAGGTCATCAGCCAGCTCCCAACCGAGGATCGGGCGGCGGTGCTGCTGCGCTTTTTCGAGAGGCGCGATTTCCAGGCCGTCGGCCAGGCGTTGGGCAGCACCGAGGACGCGGCGCGCATGCGTGTCAATCGCGCCCTGGAAAAGTTGCGGGTCCTGTTGAAGCGGCGCGGTGTCACAGTGTCTGCCGCCGCGCTGGGGGCGCTGCTGGCGACTGAGGCGGTTCACGCGGCGCCAATGGGCCTGGCGGCAAGCGTTGCGGTCGATGCGCTGGCGGGCGCCATGGCTGCGGGCGGCCTCGCATGGAGCGTTTTAAAAGTTATGACCATTACAAAACTCAAAGCCGAAGTGTTGGGAGTCGCGCTGATTGGGGGCTTGGCGACCGGCCTGGTTGTCCAGCACCAATCCCTGGCCCGGCTCCGCAACGATAACCGCTTACTACGCCAGCAGGTCCAGCAGCTTGCGGATACGAGAGCCGAGCTTGCTAAGGCGAAAGTCGATCGGGCCGAACTGGAGCGGCTTCAGCGAGGCCAGCTCGAATTGCTCCGCCTTCGCGGCGAGGTCACCACTCTGCGCGAGGCGGCAGACGCGGCGTCAAAGGCATTACAGACCCATCCGCTCAACCCCGACACCAACACTGTCCCGGACACGACCCCGGCCCAACCGAAGTTCCAGGCGAATCTTCGCGTTCCGGTGGGAGATGGCCAGACACTGCTTACAGGTGGCTGGGCCAGCAAACCGGGCCGGCGCATGTTCGTGCTGGCGACTCCGTATGTTATCGATGTGGCAGGGAACCGGGATGAGAAAGGAAACCAAGTAGTTCTCCGCACGAAGATCATTGAACTGCCGGACACCGCCCTGGCGCAGGCCGGACTTAATGGCATGGAAGCGACTGGCGATGACAGCTCGCTGCAACAGATTCTGTCGCCGAGCGGGGCCGAATCCCTCCTGCAAGCCCTGAGCCAGGCGCCGGGAGCACAACTGGTTTCGCAATCGCGCGTAACCACGCTCAGTGGACGCCAAGCCTCCGTGGAAGTAACCAACGATCAGGGCCAGCCGCAGGGGCCGGACATCGGGCTTCTCCCAATCATCTCGAACGACGGCCGGTCCATCGACCTGTCTCTTCAAAGCCAGGCGGCCAGTCCCGCGCCAACAGGTCGCTAAAATCTGCGGTGCTTGACACGTAAGAGATTTTCCTGAAAAGTATTACCGTGAAATTGACAAGCAAGGGCCAGGTGACGATTCCGCAAACCCTGCGCCGGCAATTCGGTTTGTACCCAAATGCGGAAGTAACCTTCGAGGCAACCCGGGAGGGAGTGCTCATCAAGCGGGCGGGTGCGGCGCGGCGCCGCCAACTCTTGACTTGGTTGCGCCGCGCTCGCGGCAGTTCAACGACTCGGCGGTCCACCGACGAGATCATGCGCCTCACTCGGGGTGATGCCTGATGATCCACGTCGATGTTGCTGCTTACTCGTGACACTCCTCGGTACCGCACCTATTTCCCCCGTGTTCGGCTTATCGCGCCAGACTGAATGAGACCATGCA
>JBJKSV010000263.1:0-5149 GCA_046703605.1 Limisphaerales bacterium | reverse complement strand
GGTCAGCACCGTGCGTTACCCGAGCTTCAAGTCGCTTGGACTCCGCTCCCGGAGCACGTTTACCAAGGCGATCATTACCGCGGTGTTCCTGGGCTTTCTGTTTGTGTTTCGTGAAGCTATCCTGTTTTACGTGCTGCCGGCGTTCTTTACCCTTTACCTGGTTTACGGATTCATCCGCCCTCGTATTTCCAGAAAGATGCGGCGCGAAATCGAGGAGGAGGACGATGAAGATTTCGATACCCACACACCACCAGCAGGCTGAATTCAGGAATGAGTCAGACTTCCCCTATTCTCCTGGCCTCGCTCACCGGCTTCATCAGCGGCCTGTTGCTTTCCATTCCCGTCGGCCCGGTCAATTTGACGATCATCAACGAAGGGGCGCGGCGCGGGTTTAAGTGGGGGCTGTTGATCGGCTTGGGGGCGACGGTCATGGAGGTGATCTACTGCTTTATTGCGTTTACCGGGTTTGCCTCCTTCTTTTCACAAGGATACATCAAGGCGGGGATGGAACTCTTTAGCTTTGTGTTCCTTCTGTTTCTGGGGATGAAGTTCCTCCTGGCCCAGTCCGTCCAGGCGCCGGTGCATTTGAGCGCCGCCGCCGACCGGTTCGAGGAGCAACTCGGCGAGAGGCTTCATCCGCACTCGGCCTTCATGACCGGCTTTGTGCGGGTCATGGGCAACCTGGGTGTCTTGGTCTTCTGGATTATCCTGGCGGCAAACTTTATCTCGCGGGGCTGGGTCACTCCGGATTGGCCCGGCAAACTGGCGTGCGTCGGCGGCGTAGCAGCGGGGACGGGTGGCTGGTTCTTCGCCTTAAGCTGGCTCGTATCCCTTGGGCATGGAAGGTTTAGCGAGAAAACGCTGCTGCGAATGGAGCACTTCTCCGGCATTGGTCTGTTGGTCCTTGCCCTGATCCATGGCGGGATGATCATCCGCGAAATGGCCAAACACAGGCTCTACGGCCATTGACAGGCCTCCGGAACGAGGGTCAGGCGCCCTGCGAAAGATGCACCTCTGCGGTTCTTCGGTTGTCGAGGTCGAGGAAACATCATGCGAGCGAGCGTGAGTCCTCAGTGCCTTGGCCAAGACCTGCCATTTTGGGGCAGTTAAGCCGAAACGCGAAAAGAACTCTGCCTTGCCGGCTCCTTCGGGATGATCAAAGTCAAGCAGGTAGTCGGTGAGCTTTCTTCGCTCGACCAGTGCCTTGCTTGCATTCGGAAGCTTCACAGCAGAGCACACCGATTCTCAATTTTCGCGCGACGGCCAGAAAAAGAGGCGGGCATAGATATAAGCCAGGGCCTCGCCGATCACATTGCGCACCCCCGCGCTGGAACGCCACCAGCGATTGGGGTTGTAATCCCCGGAAGGGGCGGCGATGATCCCCACCGTGACATGGCTTCCCAACGCTTCCTCGAAGAGCAAACGAGACCGCCGCGCATGCGGCCCCTCAGTCAGGACATTAACCGGAGAGGGACAGGGGAGGTGACGGACCTCGAACCAGCGTCTCAAGGCCACCGCCGAGTCATAGGTTCGGTCCTTGTGTACAAGAGGAGCCGGCACCGCTTGCACGAAGTTCGTGCTTAAACCAAATTTGATGAGGCGAATCGCGCCAAGCTCGGCGTAGCTCTTGTACCCGACCAACATGGAGCCGGTGTCTATCGGCACTCCGGTGACATACACCTTTGAATATCGATGATGCTGGAATTCGGCTAGGGCGTCCTGGAGGACAGCATCCGACGTCCATCCCTCCACGACGAGTATCCCGCCCGGTTTGGAATCGGTTACGGCGAGGAAGGGTTCGGCTTGGCGCATCACCAGCACCGCGCCGGCCAGCAATATCAAGGACAGCCCGACCCAGCCGCGCCAGGTCGGAACCAGGCATTCGCGGCGGCAAACCAGACCCCAGCAGTGTGCTCGACGGCGTTCGTCCATTCGACACAGATTTTCGGGTGATTTCGCGGCGCTTTTCAACTCCCAATTCCCGCCCGGAGCAATTCTCTTTTCGGCTTGAGAGGGACGGGAAAGCGACGGATGGCGTCGCACCAAGCCCGGCCCTTGGCGATTACGGCGACCAACTCCGAGGAGTTCCTGATGGCGCTGTGAACGCTGTTGGGCGCGGCAGCCTTGAATGTGCCGCCTGCTTCCACTAAATCTGGGGGGTGCCAACAAAAGTTATAGCGGTCGCCAACCAGAAAGGCGGAGTGGGGAAGACGACCACGGCGGTGAACCTCGCGGCGTGTGTCGCCGCGGTGGGGCGTCGTGTATTGCTCTTCGACCTCGATCCGCAGGCCAACGCCACCAGCGGCGTCGGTCTGGAGAAGACTGAAGGGGCCAGCGCCTACCGCGTATTGCTGGGGGAAGGCACGCTCCAGGAGAAAGTGCGCGCCACCGCCTTCGAGCGGCTGGAAGTCATTCCGAGCGAGGTGGACCTGTGCGGGTTGGAAGTGGAGTTGGCCACGGCCAGCGAGAATCTGCAGCGCGTCACACGCGCGCTGCGCCCGGTGGTGGAGTCCGGAAAGCACGACCTCGTGCTGGTGGATTGTCCCCCATCGCTGGGGCTTCTCACGCTCAACGCGTTCGTCGCGGCGGATGGCGTCGTGGTCCCCTTGCAATGCGAATATTACGCGCTGGAAGGCATTTCCATGCTCAACCGGGTTATGACGCAGTTGCACGACAGCCAGATCAATCCGCGGCTGGAGGTGGTCGGCGTGGTTATGACTATGTTTGACGGCCGAACCCGCCTGGCGCAGCAGGTCGTCGGCGAGGTCCGCGATCACTTCGGCGACAAAGTCTTTGAGACGATGATCCCCCGGGCGACCCGGCTCGCCGAGGCGCCCAGCTTCGGCAAGCCAATTATCCACTATGACAAATACAACTCCGGGGCCGCCGCATACGAGCTTCTGGCCCAGGAGTTGCTAAACCGTTTGGACGGACATCGTTAAGCCAGTGGGGACGCAGCCGCATCTGGCCGGGAGTTTCCGATTTGCGATTTACCCCGGTCGCAACCGCGCACCGAGCTCGGCTCCGAAAGAGGCCCTCTACGGGCGGGATGCGCTCAGTTCTACCGAGTCAACCCTCGGGCCGGCCGAGGCGTTTTCCCGGCTCGTTTTCGGCATGACCTTCACATTGGCCTCCTCCTGAACCACCAGCGAACGGGGCGGGACACTTGTCGTGAGGAAGACGTTCGCCCCGATGGTACTGCCTTCGCCAACCACCGTTTCTCCGCCCATGATGGTCGCTCCGGCGTAAATCGTCACGTTGTCGCGGATTGTGGGGTGGCGCTTTTGGCCTCGGAGTTGCTGGCCTTTGGCCAGCGAACTGGCCACCAAACCCACTCCTTGGTACATCTTGACATGGTTGCCCAGGATCGATGTCTCGCCCACCACAGTTCCGGTGCAGTGGTCCACAAAGAAATGGGACCCGATCTGAGCTCCCGGGTGCAAGTCCATCCCGGTCCGTGAGTGAGCCCACTCGGTCATAATGCGCGGAATCAGGGCGACGTTCTTCAAGTACAGCTCGTGCGCCAATCGCTGCACGGCGATTGCCTCGATGAATGGATAGGCCACAATCACTTCCTCTCTGCTCAGCGCGGCGGGGTCACCGTTATAGGCCGCCTCGGTGTCCGTCTGAAGCAATTCTCGAATCCGAGGCAGGCATTCAAGAAATTCCATGGCCAGGGTATGGGCGAAGGGCCGGATCTCTTGGCGTGGCAGATTGGGCGGGGGATAATATTCAAGGCTCCTGCGCACCTCGTTCTCCAGACTGTGCAGCACCGACTCCAGCAGCGCGCCGGTCTCCGACGCGATAACCGAAGAATGCATCAGCTTCTCGTCGAAATAGCCGGGGAACAGCAAGCGCAGCAGGTTGGTCGTCAGCAAGCAGACGGCTCGTTTGGACGGCAGATTCTTGCCATCCAAGTGATTGATGCCCCCGACCTCGCAATACGACGCGACCAGGCGCTCGGTTATTTGGTGAATGCTCAACTGCACGCCGAACTATGCGACATGCGCCCCGTCCACGCAAGACGTGCCTCGCTGCGGTTAACTCACATTTTGCCGATTCTTCTCCTTGCATTATCGCGGAAAAGTGAGGAAGCAGCCTGGCGTGGTCGCAGGGATTCGGGGGGCCGAGGTTGGCGTGTTCTCCACGCCGAAAAAAATCGAAAAAATATCAAAAGAAGCTCTTGACTCGCCCCGGGGGGGAGGTAAAGTCCATGGTAATGCTGGTGGCAGGCGGGCAGCACCGAGCCTCGCGTCCAGCTTTTGCGACCATGAAAGAGACACATCCCAAAGCGGCATCCGGACAAGGCGGCGGTTCGCGGGGCAAAGCGCCCACGAGCTCCCAAGGGCGACAACGGAACCAGGGCGATGCGGGTCTGGCGGCGGGCGTTCTGCTCGCGGGATCATCGGGCACTTCGGGAGGGTCGGGGTCCAGCGAGAGTTCTTCAGGGTCGATGAGCAGCCGGTCGTCGAGCTCGAGCTCCAGCTCCAGCAGCGCCCCCTCCGGCTCGACGAGCGGCTTTTCTTCGTCTGCCGGGGGATCGTCCGGTTCCGTGAGCTCGGGAGGTTCCTCCAGCTCCAGCAGGGGGTCGACTGCCTCAAGCAGCAGTTCGTCGTCAAGTTCGAGTAGCGGCTCCTCCAAATCCTCGAGTTCGAGCAGTTCATCATCACCGGCTCCGTCCGGCAGCAGTTCGCCGTGTGCTCACACCTATGGTAATTGGCACGCCTATGGGTGGGAGTTGGCTGACGAGATTGTAGGAGCAGAGGCGTGGATTGACACAAAAACTCCGAAGCTCGGCGGCGAGCCGAACTGTACATACCAAGCTTTCAGTTCGGCTTGGGTGGAGTTTGTAGCAAGCCCGCCTCCTGGCGTCTCGAATGTTGTATGGGCTCAGACAGGATGGAGGCGAATGCGGGACGAGGGCACAACACAACCCTATACGAGAAAATATCATGAGGTCGTTTTTGGAAATCTGCCAACTCAAGTGCATCGGGTGTTTGGGCCAATGCCCGCTGGCTCGCCCAACGATTACGAAGAATACCTGACCTTTACGCTGGGCCAATTGGACGCCACGGTAAACGGCGTGGGTTGGGACTCCTTCACCAGCAGCGTGTGGAAGAACCACTTCGGTTACGAGGCTGAATACAGT
>JBJKSV010000262.1:0-3142 GCA_046703605.1 Limisphaerales bacterium | reverse complement strand
CCCTTCGAATATCGCCTCGAATGGAACGACGTAAAATACGAGCCAGGCACGCTCAAGGTCGTCGCCTACAAAAATGGCAAACCCTGGGCAACCGGCGTGATGCAAACCGCCGGCCCGGCGGCCAAACTCACTATGCAGGCCGACCGCAGCCAAATCGCCAATGACGGCAAGGATTTGTCCTTCATCACCGTTTCCGTCACCGACAAGGATGGCGTGCTCTGTCCCCACGCGGACAACCCCATCCAGTTTGAAATCTCCGGCCCCGGCGAGATCGTCGCCACCGACAACGGCGACGCCACGAGCTTTGAATCCTTCCAGGCGCCCGAGCGCAAGGCCTTCAACGGCCTGGCGCTGGTCATCGTCCGCGCCAAGGCCGGCCAACCGGGCGCCTTCACCGTCAAAGCTCAATCCGCCGGGCTGAAAACCGCCACGATTCGCATCGAAGGCGAATAGTCGCCTGCGATTTCCCCAGCACGGACGGGAACCACCGTGGCGCGCCCATCCGCACGCCTGACGAAATTAAACGCAAGCCACCGATGGCCTTGTCTCGCCTCATTTGGTCATGGGCAGGCTCGGACTCACGCGGACGAGGAAGACGCCTCTGCGGGGAACCTCGGCGGTGAAGGCCCCCTCAAAGATCCCAAGGTCTTTCTCGCGCCATAAGTCGCGAACCTTTTGCTTTCCAAACACACCGATGACGGACCAAGGGGCGGTCACTCGCATCGGAAACTCGCCCTGGTTGAATAGACCCACGGCTTTGGAGCCGTCCTCGAGGTCCTTGACCATGAGGAAGGTGGAACCGTCGAGCCTGGCAACGGCGGCGCTTTGGCCGAGTGCGTCCTGGTCCACGTCGATGACCTCCGGGTTGCAAAGAACATTGAGCGTGAAATCATCGAGCTTGCTCATGTCGCCGCTATAAACCAGGGGGGCAGCCATGAGCGCCCAAAGCGACATGTAGGCATACTGCTCGGTTGGTTCCAGGGGGCACGGTCTTGGAGGGCCACCCACCTGGGCGTTGCCAACCCAGCCGATTTGGAGGTAATCCGGGTCGTTCCAGCCGCCCGGACGCGACCAGGCGCGGTGCTCGGCGTTCTTGAGGGCCACTTCGAAGAACCGGTTCAGCTCGAAGCCGAGGTCACCGGCCGTTCTCCAGCAGTTGCCGCCGACTTTGGCGCCCCACTCCCAGACGTTGCCCATGCCGTATTGGCAGAGATTAAAGACAATGTCCCGGTCCTGTTCCTTGAGCAGATTGCCCATGAGTTGATAGGGATACATGTAACCGGCGAGGGTGGGCGGCCCTTTGCCCCAGGTCGGATAGTTCGCAGGCGCGGGGTCCTGTCCGTCGGCGATGCGCCCATAAGAGCACCAATCGTACTTGAGAAAGTCGAAGCCCCAGTCGGCAAAGGTCCGCGCATCGTGCCCTTCGTGGCCAAAGCTGCCGGCAAAACCACCGCAGGTCAAAGGGCCAGGTGAAATGTAAATGCCCGCCTTCAGCCCTTTGCCATGGATGTAATCCGTCAGAGCCTTCATGTCCGGGAAATAGTGGTTGGGAATAAGAGTGCCTTGGGCATCGAGCATCGGGCCGACCCGCAACGGGTCGCTGTTGTGGGGCGAGTTCATCCAACAATCGTCGATGTTCACGTATTGGTAGCCCACGTCCGCCATGCCGCGGGACACCATAACGTCCGCGGCCTGGCGCACGATGTCATCCGTAACGCGGTCATAAAAGGCGTACCAGTGATTCCAGCCCATCGGTGGGGTAAGCGCCAGCGTGTCGCTGGACACGATTCGAAACAGGCGCGAAGATTGGCCAAATTGGTTGGCCGCGTGGAGTGTGACCCGGTACTTGCCGCGGGGCGGGGCGCTGCCGGTGATAATGCCGCTGGCGGAATCCAGGCTCAGGCCGTCGGGCAAACCGTCGGCGGAAAAGACCATAGGCCGTTCGCCCTGGACCGGGACACGATAAATAAACGGATGACCGCGGCGGCACCCATAAATAGTGGGACCGTTGAGCCGCGGGGCCGGTCCGGGTTTGGGAGTGAGGATGACGCGTTCCTCGCCCGGGGCGTCGATAGTACGGGGCGATCTCCCGTTGACGATGAACCGGGCCTGTGCCCAATCCGCGTGGTCGTACGCGATTCCGTCTCCGGCATCAGTGACCTCCAGGAGCAGGGTCTTGATGCCCGCCAGGTTCACTTCCACGTGCTTGGCGGCATTGCCAGGTCTCATCACTCCGGAATCGAAGAGGCTTCTGCCGTCGCCCAGAATCTTGAACTCGATCGACCCTGCGCCGTTGGCGGCATCGTCGAGACCCACCATCGCCTCAAATCGCTCCGCGCTGCCTCCCAAGTCGAGCCATAGAGTGCTGTTGGCGTGGGTGCCAACGCCGCGTTTGAACTTTACTCCGCCGATGGACAAAGGCGTTTCGCGGATCGACCGGTCGATTTGCGGAGTGCCGTAGCCCTGGCGGATATGAGAGAGGTCCAGCTTATCCAGCCAGACGGTTTCCGAGGCTGCTGCGCCCAGCGGAGCCAGCAAGAGAACGAGGGCCAAAAGAGTTTTCATAAGGGCGGTTCTGCAATCGAGAACGACATCCGGCACAACGCGCCGGAGTTGGCAAATCGTAAACCGGGCGGGGCGCACGGCGCAAGCCCGTTCGTTGGCCGAAAGCGACCCTTGTGAGTCGCGCGAGCTCTGAAGACAAAAAAAGCCGGAACAATCGTTCCGGCTTTCGTGGAAAAATCTGGCGGCAACCTACTCTCGCGGAAGCTATACAACCACTACCATCGGCAAGACTGCGTTTGACGGCCGTGTTCGGAATGGGAACGGGTCGGACCACAGCTTTATGGCCACCAAAAAATTGCTTCACTCGGACCAGTCGAACGAGTCAGACCGGCCGGACGATTGTAAAAGAACACTGCCGGAGCCGGCGTTCTCTGAAAACTGCACACAGGAGAAACCCCAATTACATGTTCGCGAGTTAAAATCGCCGCTTCGGAGTCAGGAATTAGAACATGCAAGATAGGGAAAACCCTAACTCCAAACTTCTAACTTCCAGTTTCCAAAAAGAAGCGATCAAGCCGCACGACCGATTAGTATTAGTCCGCTTAACGAATTGCTCCGCTTCCACGCCTAACCTATC
>JBJKSV010000261.1:0-3715 GCA_046703605.1 Limisphaerales bacterium | reverse complement strand
GTTGAGTCTGGCCAACTCGGGGATGAGATCCTCAGGGTTGCCCCAGCCCAGCCCGCTCATTTCATGCACATCGATCTTCTCCGCCGCCAGCCATTCCACCCCGCAGGTGAACCCGAAGGCGCCGCTCATACTGGCCAGGGCGCAGAGCCGGTTTCGCAACAGCGACCACGCCCGTCCGCGCGCTGCCAGGCGGTTATTATCGTGCGTCTCGCTATAATGCACGAGCAGGCCGACGCGCTGGCTCTGCTTGATGCTGTGTTCGAGATAGCCGGCGACGGCCTGCCCGGAGTAGTTTTGGAAAAGCTCCGAGTAAGCCCATTGCATGCCGCCGTCGGTCAAGAGCGCCTCGGTGGCCTCCCAGGCCCCGCCCAGGCCCTCCAGTAGAAAAATTGTCTCCGGATACTCCTGCTGCACCCGCGCGACGATGTATTGCCATGCCGGAACGGGCACCTTATATCCCGCATCGCAGCGGAATCCATCGACGCCACGACGGCACCAGGTTAAAAACGTCTCCGCCAGTTCGTCCCAAAGCTCTACATTGAGGTGTTTGAGTTCGATGAGATCCTCCCAAGTGACACCCCAGGCGCCCGGGCTGGCAAAGCTGCCGTCGGCTTGGCGCAGGAACCATTCCGGGTGGGTCTCCTGCAGCACCGAGCCCCAGCCCGTGTGATTGATGGCGATGTCCAGGAACAGCCGCCCGCCTCTCAGGTGCGTGGCGTAGGTCAGTTCGCGGAATTGATCGATTCCGGTCGTGCGTTTGTCGAAAACGACCAGCGCCGGGTCAACCGCCGTCAGGCTCAATGCGGCGTAAGGACTGCCAAAGCGGCCAAAGCGCGCGTAAGTGGTTGGGGTGGGGTTAATCGGCAACAAATGGAGAATCCGGCAGCCCAGTGTGCCCATGATATGCGGCAGGGCCTGAGTCAGGTCGCGAAGCTTGCCCGAGGGCGGGATCACCGCATAGCACTGTTTGTCCAGAGCAGTCAGAACCGTCTCCAACTTGTCGTCCTTGGTGTGAAGGGCGGCCTTGCTTTGCCCGAACAAGCGCGCGAAGGCGCAATACAACGTATTGGCCGTGCGGTAGCGGTCCGGATGGACCAAGATGCGGGCGTCCGCTCCCTCAGGCCAATGTTGCCAGCCGCGCTCATCGACCAGGTAGGCCTTTGCCTTGAAAGAGCCGGCCTCGGCCAGGACCAATTCGAGCGACCAGCCCTCGCCCTGCTCTTTCATCGGGATATCCCGCCAGGAGGCTTCGGCCGGCGGCAGACCCTGAGTATGCGCCAGGATGATTTCACGGCGCAACGCCTCGGCTCGACCGATATTCGTGCGCAGCACGGCGCGCCAGCCGTTCCTGGGCCCGCGCCCCTCCCGGTCCACGATGGAAAAGCGCACCCGGTCGCCTGCAAACCGCTGCAAACGTTCGCCGGGCGCAGGTGTCATAATTGGCGCCGATGTATTCATCTTGTTCCCCGGCGCAAGGCGCTGGGCCATTTACCATCCACAAGACTTGATGCGAATGCAACTCGTACCCTTGCGGCAGGCCAGCGATTTTTCGCAGGGTCGAGGTCAGCGCTCATTGAGGCCGAACCTGTGAACGGCTCCTTAGTGAACTCCGATCCGGTAAAGCCGATCCGTGTCGGTGGTGGTGTCGTGAAGTAAATGGTGGAGGTATCGCCGGAGTGAACCACCGAGGTAATACTCGGCGCGGGTGGAGCGGCCGGCGAGGTCGAGGACGCGCAGGTAAAGCTCATCGTCCCATCCGGGTTAAGGGCAAAGGAACCGACGTAATACGCCGAACCGCTCGCCGTCCCGTTGTCGGGGTCCGGGTAGCCCGCGGGAACCGACTGATACAGATCCGACACCACAGCCGACGTAAAGTCGGAGGGCGTCGTGTAATTGAGAACGGCTCTTACCGGCTTCTGGCTCAGTCCGCGCCCGGCGAACACGCCCGTTCGCTGGTTTTATCCGGCTTTGAATTGGCGGTAAACGACCTGTTCCCCGCAGCCATGATTTGGCGGTCTGCGGGGCTTGCAGGTTCGGTGGAATTCGGGTGACAAACTCTTGCAAGGGTGCCATACTAACCCGAGATGATTAGCTTGGCTGAGCTTACCGAAAAGGCGTTGGCGTTACCAACAGAACAGCGCTTGACATTTGCCCAGAATCTCTGGGAGAATCTGGAAGATGGTGATCTGCAAAGCTTCACCGAGAAGGAATTGCGTGACGAGTTGCGCCGGCGGTTGCGAGACGAGCCTGACGAGGCCTGGAAAACCCACGAGGAGGTTATGAAGGAGGCGCGACAGGAGTTCGGATGGAAACAGAAATAAGATATCATCCGAAGGCCTTCGCTGAGGCCCTCAAGTCCGCCCGCTATTACAATCGCCGCCTTCCGGGACTCGGAGGGGAGTTCTTCGACGAAATGGATCTTGTCGTCCAGCAGTTACGGGCAGACTCGCTCCGCCGTCCTACCACGGTTCCGGCGTTCTGTAACATTTTATGCAAAGTCTGGAAACCTATGAAGTCTGGTTCATCACCGGCAGCCAGCGTCTTTATGGACCGGAGACGCTCAAGCAGGTTGCCGCGCATTCACAAGAAATCGCCAAGGCCCTGGATGCCTCTCCGGCAATTCCCGTGCGGGTGGTTTTTAAGCCCGTTGCCAAGGCGCCCGAGGAGGTCACCGAGCTCTGTCAGCAAGCCAATACGGCTGGCGACTGCATCGGGCTGATCACTTGGTGCCACACCTTTTCGCCCTCGAAGATGTGGATCAACGGCCTGAAGTCGTTGCGCAAGCCGCTTGCCCATCTGCACACTCAGCATAACCGCGAGATCCCATGGAGCAGCATCGACATGGATTTCATGAACCTCAACCAGGCGGCACATGGGGATCGCGAGCATGGCTTTGTCATGAGCCGGATGCGCCTGAGCCGCAAAGTGGTGGTTGGTTTCTGGGAGGATAGCGCCGTCCAGCGGCAATTGGGCGCTTGGTGCCGTGCCGCCGCCGCTTGGCACGATTGGCAGGGAGCGAGGTTCTGCCGATTCGGCGACAACATGCGCGAGGTGGCGGTCACCGAAGGGGACAAAGTGGCCGCGCAGATGCAGTTCGGCTATTCAGTGAACGGATATGGCGTGGGTGACCTCGTCAAGTACGTCAATGAAGTGGGAGATTCGGAGGCGGGCAAACTCGTCAGCGAATACGAGGCGAGCTACACTATCTCAGGCGCCACCGCCAAGCTGCCGAGCGTGCGTCAGTCGCTCGTGGAAGCCGCACGGATCGAGTTGGGTCTGCGTGCCTTCCTCACCGCCGCCGGCTTTAAAGGATTCACGGACACCTTCGAGGACCTGCACGGGCTGGTCCAACTGCCTGGTATCGCGGCTCAGCGGTTGATGGCGGATGGTTTCGGCTTTGGCGCCGAAGGGGACTGGAAGACCTGTGCGTTGGTGCGGGCAATGAAGATGATGGCCGCCGGTCTCAAGGGCGGGACATCGTTCATGGAGGATTACACCTATCATTTTGATCCAAAGCGCAGCCTGGTGCTGGGGGCGCACATGCTCGAGATTTGCCCCTCCATCGCCTCGGCCAAGCCCAGCCTCGAAGTCCATCCGCTGAGCATCGGCGGCAAGGCAGACCCTGTCCGGTTGGTATTTGATACCCCGCCCGGGTCGGCCCTCAATGCCGCTCTGCTGGACATGGGCAACCGGTTTCGCCTATTGGTCAACGAGG